>JANQFB010000182.1 GCA_028278085.1 Chitinophagales bacterium | reverse complement strand
TGGAATTGTTAAGGTTGAGGGAGGATCACTGATGTAGCCGGCGCGTTTCTATTACTTACATTTTGCGTGGAGGAGGTTTGATTAGATATGGAATAGGCGTTCCTGACTGTTTGCAACGGATCCTGTATGCTGGTTCCGATTATATGGTGCCAACGGAAATAGTCGATACTTCTTTCCAAATATCGGCAGCAACCGCTTCAAGGGGGCGATTACCATCTGTTAAGAATATGTTTTCCTCAAGCTTGAGTTTTTCAATCGCCTCCAGGTATTTTTCTCTGACTACCTGCTGTGTTTCTGTCGTTTCATAAAGCTCTGTAGCGCTTCGTCCGTTATTCAACCGGTTCATGCTGATATCCGGATCGATATCGATGTAAATGTTAAGATCCGGACGCAGAATTTCGGCGCTCATGGCATTGGCGTCGATTACCCAGTCCATAGACATATGAGCTCCATGATAAGCATAGGATGAAAAATAATACCTGTCCGTAATTACCGTATATCCTTCCTTTAATTTCAACAATATCCCATTGGTCTCGTTCAGCAGATGATCCAGGCGGTCCGCCACAAAAAGGCCCGCAATGATCCGGTGGTCCGCTTCCATTTTGCCCTTCATGATATCTCTAATGATGGAGCCGATCGGGCCATCTGTCGGTTCACGTGTGGTATAAACTTTATGGCCTTCCTGCTTTAACCGCTCCGCCAATAGGTTTACCTGTGTGCTCTTGCCGCTTCCGTCTATCCCTTCAAAGGCGATGAATAAGTTCTTTTTTGTTGTCATTTCCGTTTAGGCCGGTTATTGCGTATTCTTTGAAGAAATCCAATAGTTTTTCGTGAAACAGGTTAGGATCTTTCGCCTATCGAAGTTCTTGATTTTTTTTTGAATGTTCTATGCTAATGCTGGTTTGACATTCAAATTACGCTGAAAAATTACCTGGAATGTCGATTGAATATAACCTTGTATAAACTCAGCATACTTAATATAAGCAGCTATATATTTATGGTCTTTGGAACAGGTTGATCCCGGAAAGCTCTTGTCCGATCTGGTGAATGCCGGTCAGGATCTTGTTCGTTTGTTTGGCAGATGGTTTTTTATGTCCCTGAACATATTGGGAAAGCAAGGTGGGATTCATACCGATCTTTTCCGCCAGGAATTTTGCATTCAATACTTTATAATATTGAAAAAACTGTTGGAAGTCAACTTCAAATTTGATGTCCCTATGGGATAGTTGGATATTATCGGATTCAAAGTACAGTTCCGCAGCTTCGAAAGCATTGTTGATGAGTTCGGGAATGGTCTTACCGGTGGTATAAATAGGATAATTATCAGCATAGGCAGAAAAACCGGAGTCTGTTTTTTCTACCATCATGGTAATTTTTTTAGAAGTCCTTTTTTTGGATATTTCTCTACTTTTTGATTCCTGCATCTTTTAAGATTTTCTTTTCCAATCCTTTACCGATCTCCTGGCTTCCGTGATTGGGGAAAATGATTGTTCCTTTTTTTGAATCGTGTTTCATTTTTATATGTGATCCCTTTTGAGAAAATGGATACCAACCGTCTTTTGTTAGGATTCGATACAATTCGGAACATTTCATCCTGCTATGCGGATAAACTTTATTACGACAAAAGTAAATAAAAGTTTACTTTTTGCAGTGCTTTTTTTTTAATTGGATTTTTCAGGACCATCTGGAGTTTTTGACAAGTTAGGTTAGTAACACTCGAGCTTTCTTTCTTGCTGAAGAGAAGAGAATAGAAAATTCCTTTCGGCTCAGTACAACATTTATGTTAAATGACTTTTCCCAACAAATACCCGTAATTTTGCAGGCCCATGCAAAAGGATAGTTGGCTATCTAAGTTTCTGGTTTGGCGGGTTAAACACATCAGCAACAAAAACCTGGTCTGGATCCTGAGCATTGTCGTGGGCATTGCCTCGGGGCTGGCCGCTGTGATCCTGAAATCCAGCACCCACTTTATCCAGGACCTCCTCACCCGCGATTTTGACATCAAATACCTCAATTACCTCTACCTGGCCTATCCGCTGATCGGTATCATGCTGTCCATCTTATTTATCCGCTACCTGAATCACAATAAGCTTGGCAAAGGGCTGAGCCATATCCTTTATGATATCGGCAAGCGGTCGAGCCTGATCAAAAGGGATAAAACCTATTCCCATGTGGTCACCAGCGCGCTGACGGTCGGTTTTGGCGGCTCGGTTGGGTTGGAGGCGCCGATCGTTACGACGGGTTCGGCCATTGGCTCCAATATCGGGCGGTTCCTGCATATGGGGTACAAGAACCGGTCATTGCTCATCGGTTGTGGCGCTGCGGGAGCGATCGCCGCGATCTTTAATGCGCCTATTGCCGGCGTCATTTTTACCATGGAGGTCTTGTTGCTGGAGCTTACGATCCCTTCCTTTATCCCGATCCTGCTGGCAGCGATCACGGGTAATATTGTGACCAAAGTGATCTTAGGCGAAGAGATCCTGTTTTACCATGAAATGGAACTGACCTTTGCCCTGGGCCATGTGCCGTTTTATATTGCTTTGGGTATTATCTGCGGCTTGATGTCCGTGTATTTCACCCGGATCAACAGTGTTATCGAAAAATTCTTCGACCGGTTCAAAGGCCGGTTTAGCAAAGGCCTGATCGGCGGCGTATTGCTGGGGGTGCTCATCCTGTTTTTCCCGGCATTATATGGCGAAGGCTTCCCGGCGATCAAATCCTTGTTGGACAATGATCCGGCAGCCTTGTTCAACAACAGCTTTTTCTATGGACTGGTGGAAAACCCCATATTTTTATTGGTGTTTATCGCGGCGCTGATCCTCCTGAAAGTGATGGCCATGACGTTAACCATCAGTGGCGGCGGTAATGGGGGGATATTTGCCCCTTCCCTTTTTATGGGGGCCCTCACAGGCTTTTTATTTGCCCGGACCAATAATTTCCTGAACATTGCGATGCCCATTCCGGAAAGCAACTTCGCCCTGGTGGGCATGGCCGGATTGGTGAGTGGTGTGATGCACGCCCCTTTGACCGGAATTTTTATGATCGCGGAAATAACCAGCGGATATGAGCTGGTGGTCCCATTGATGCTGGTTTCGGCGATATCCTATGCCACCTTTAAATATTTCGAGCCGCACTCTATCTATACCAAGCAACTGGCCAAAAGGGGAGACCTGCTGGCGGGGGATAAGGACCGGACCATATTAACGAACCTCAAGCTGAAACGGGTCATTGAAAAAGACCTCCAAACCATCACCCCGGATAAAAACCTGGGAGCCCTGGTGGAATTGGTTGCCAAATCCCAACGGAATATCTTCCCGGTGGTCGACGAGGAAAATACACTAAACGGGATCATCCTCCTGGATGATATCCGGCAGATCATGTTCAAACCGGAAAAATATGAAACGGTTTTTGTCAAAGACCTGATGCATCCGCCCCCGGCGTATGTCAGTCCCAGGGACGATATGGACAAGGTCATGCAGAAATTCCAGGAATCCGGCGCCTGGAACCTTCCGGTCGTCGACGACGGTAAATACATCGGCTTTCTGTCCAAATCCAAGATCTTCTCCATCTACCGGCGGATGCTGATCAATCAAGCCAAAGAAGAATAAGCCGCTTTCCTACGATATTATATGGGAAATGCCATAACTTTGGCGCATGTTTTATGTCTGAATCAAAAATCCATAACCCATGAAAAGAGACAGCCTCATTTTTGACCTGATCGAACAAGAAAAAAAGCGACAACAGTCAGGTATAGAATTGATCGCGTCGGAAAATTTTGTCAGCCAGCAGGTGATGGATGCTATGGGAAGCTGCCTGACGAACAAATATGCCGAGGGGCTTCCGGGAAAGCGGTATTACGGGGGTTGTGAAGTAGTGGATGAAATAGAAGACCTCGCCCGCAACCGGGCCAAAGAATTATTCGGCGCCACCTGGGTCAATGTTCAACCACATGCCGGCGCCCAGGCGAATATGGCGGTATTCAACGCTATCTTAAAACCCGGCGATACCTTTCTGGGGCTGGACCTCTCACATGGCGGCCACCTCACCCATGGATCTCCCGTTAATTTTTCCGGCAAAGTTTATCAGGCGGTTCATTATGGTGTCGATGAAGACACCGGAACGATCAATATGGATACAGTGGAAAAGACCGCCAGGAAGGTAAAACCGAAAATGATCGTTTGCGGGGCATCTGCCTATTCCAGGGATTGGGATTACAAGAGGTTCCGCGAGATCGCCGATTCTGTTGGCGCCCTGCTGATGGCCGATATCGCACATCCCGCCGGTTTGATCGCCAAAGGATTGTTAAACGATCCCATGCCCTATTGCCATGTTGTTACCACCACCACCCACAAAACCCTGCGCGGCCCGAGGGGAGGA
>JANQFB010000089.1 GCA_028278085.1 Chitinophagales bacterium | reverse complement strand
CCGCTATTAACATGATCCCCGTAACCAAAACCTATTTGCCTGATATGGCCGCCTATGTAAAGTACCTGGAGCAGATCTGGGAGCGGGGGTGGATCACCAACCAGGGGCCATTGGTGGAAGACCTGGAGCGGCAGCTAAAAGAATTGTTAGGCGTCAAGCATCTCTTATTGGTGTCCAATGGCACCATCGCCCTGCAGATCGCTATAAAAGCCCTGGAATTGCAGGAGGAGATCATCACTACCCCTTTTTCCTATGTGGCCACCACGTCAAGCATTGTCTGGCAGGGCTGCCGGCCGGTGTTTGCCGATATCGATCCCCGGAACCTGACCATCGATCCCGGGGAAGTGGAAAAAAAGATCACTGCACAGACCACAGCCATCCTCGCCACCCATGTCTATGGCAGCCCCTGTGCCGTTGAAGCCATTACCACCATCGCCGAAAAGCACCGGCTAAGAGTGATCTACGATGCCGCCCATGCCTTTGGCGTCGATTACAACGACCATTCCTTGATGCGTTACGGCGACGTATCTACCCTCAGCTTCCATGCGACCAAACTATTCCATACGGCCGAAGGCGGCGCCGTGATCACCGATAATGATGACATCGCCAAGAAACTGGCTTATCATCGAAATTTCGGCCACTTAGGTTATGATAAATCCTTCTGGGGCTTGGGGATCAATGGCAAATGCTCCGAATTACACGCCGCTATGGGGCTATGCATGCTTCCCAAGGTAGCGGATATCATCGGGGCCAGGAAGGAAATATCCGGTTGGTATGATGAGCGCCTGGAAAATACCGGGCTCGAAAAGCCACAAATGGCAACGGGTATTCGATACAACTATGCCTATTATCCCGTCGTGTGTCAATCCGAAGATCAGTTGCTCGGCATCAAAGAAACGCTTAACCAAAACGATATTTTTCCCAGGCGGTATTTCTACCCCAGCCTGAATACGTTGAATTATGTGGACTACCAGTCCGTACCGATTGCCGAAGATATTTCCAGGCGGGTGATGTGCCTGCCTTTGTATGCCGAACTGTCGAAAAATGAAGTCGAAAAGATCACTTCTCTAATTTTAAGTAAATTGTAGCATGGGGATCTTAAACGATGCAGCCATTGAAGCCCTCGGATTCCGGCATGTGGGGAAAAATGTCCGCCTGTCGGATAAGGCCTCTTTTTACAACCCGGCCATGATCTCCATCGGCGATCACAGCCGCATCGATGATTTTTGTGTGCTCTCCGCCGGTGAAGGCGGTATCAGCATCGGCAATTACGTCCACATTGCGGTTTATACTTCCCTGATCGGGAAAGGCAGCATCCGTATCGATGATTTCAGCAATATTTCATCCAAAGTGGCCATTTATTCGAGCAACGACGATTATTCCGGGGAATTTATGACCAACCCCACGGTAAATGAACAATTTACCAACGTCAGTCATGGAGACATTATCCTGGGCAAACATGTGATCGTCGGTAGCGGTAGCCTCCTTTTGCCAAAAATTACCGTCGGTGAAGGGGCCTGCATCGGCGCCATGTCGATGATCAACAAGGATTGTGAAGCATTTACCGTATATACCGGTATCCCGGCCACCAAAGTCAAAGCACGCTCGCGCAAACTACTCGAACAGGAAGCAGCCTTCCGGGAATGGCAGCTAAGCCACAACTCCGGATCCTAAAGCGATAACCATCATGAAACAGATCTCTTTGGTCATACCGGTATTTCGAAACGAGGGTTCTTTGCAGCCCACGTATCAACAGGTATTGTCCTTATTTAAAGAGCAGCTCACCGATTTTGATTATGAATTCATATTTGTGAACGACGGTTCCGATGATAATTCCATGCAAGAATTATTGCAGATCAGATCCGCCGATCCCAAGGTAAAGGTGATCGATTTTACGCGAAACTTCGGCCAGGTGCCTGCCATGGTAGCTGGGATGAAAGAGGCTTCGGGGCAGGCGATCATTGCCATGTCGGCCGACCTTCAGGATCCTGTCGACCTGATCGCCCAAATGGTGAGCGAATGGCAGCACGGCAATGAAATTGTGATCTGCTACCGGGTCGACCGGGAGGATTCCATCGGCGCCAATATCGCCTCCAAATTCTTCTATGGCCTCATGAAGATCTCCAACCACCGAATGCCAGTGGGTGGTTTCGATTTTATCCTGTTGGATGAAACCGCCAACGAGCAACTGCAGAAGATCGACGAACGCAACCGCTTTATCCAGGGAGACATCCTGTGGCTGGGCTACAATACCAAATTTATTCCCTATAAGCGGCTGAAAAGGGAGATCGGAAAATCGCAATGGACCCTGGCGAAAAAGATCAAATATTTTATCGACGGCTTCATCAATACTTCTTATCTGCCCATCCGTTTTATATCTCTGCTGGGATTCATCACCGCACTTTCCGGCTTTATTTACGCATTGGTGATCATCTATTTACGGATCGTCAATGAAACACCGTTTAAAGGGTGGGCGCCGATCATGGTCCTGCTCCTGATCATCGGCGGGATCATTATGAATATGCTGGGCATCATCGGGGAATATATCTGGCGGATCTATGACGAATCCAGGAAAAGGCCCTACTATATCATCAAAAAGAAGTATATTGACTAGCGCCGGTTATGGGTTGGGAGGGCATCCGCCAATGGAGCAGCCCGGATCTTATAGCATGCTAAACTATATGCTGACATGAAAAAATTCTTATTGGTACTCTCGACTGTCCTGATCACGATCAGTACATCCCTTATTCTCGATTATGCGGCCTGGCAAAACCAATCCATCGACACCAGGGTGGCTGCTTTACTGGCCGCGGTTATCGTTATTAATTTCCTGAAGTTTTCTTTGTGGGGATGGATACATAAACATTTCGATGTCAGCAAAACCTACCCGATCACAGCCATTTTTTTTCCCCTGATCCTGATCGTTTCCATAATCAAGGGAGAAGCCGAGGTTACGTGGTTAAAACTAGTGGGTGTATTATTGATCACCCTCGGTTTGATCCTATTTCACCGGAAAAAACAAGACCCCGCCGTCTAGCACATGGCGATATATTACATATATGCATTGATGGGGGTCGTTTTCACAGCCCTGGGCCAGTTGTTGTACAAGCAGTATTTTAACAGGAAACAAAAGATATTTTTAGGTTTGGCCATTCTCTTTTTCATCTCCGTACCCTATTGGAACTATAAAGCCTTAACCCGCTTATCGATCGACCTGGTTTACATGCTGGCCTCTTTGACGATACTGATCGTGGTAACCTTTTCGATAGGGCTATTCGGTGAAAAGGTCAGTAAGCAACAATGGTTGGCGGCAGCACTGATCATCCTGGGCATTATTTTGTATAATATTTGAACGAAGGTTATGATCCGTTTTAACAAACCATATATCAGCGGCAATGAGTTGACCTATATCAGTGAAGCGATAGCCTCACACAAACTATCCGGGAATGGGCGGTTCACCCAAAAATGCCATGCCTTTTTCGAGGAAAAATACGGCTTCCGCAAAGTGTTGTTAACAACCTCTTGTACCGATGCACTCGAAATGGCCGCGATATTGATGGATATCCAACCGGGAGATGAGGTGATCATGCCTTCTTTTACCTTCGTTTCCACGGCAAATGCTTTTGTTATTCATGGCGCCCGCATTGTTTTTGCAGACAGTGAAGCGGATTCACCGAATGTAGACGTTTCCGGGATCGAACCGCTGATCAACGAAAAAACCAAGGCGATCGTAGTCGTACATTATGCGGGTATCGCCTGCCAGATGGATGAGATCCGGGAGTTGGCCCGGAAACATGATCTCCTGCTGATCGAGGATGCCGCTCAGGCCATCGACTCTTATTACCGGGATCAACCCCTCGGCAGCCTGGGACATTTGGCGGCATTTTCTTTCCATGATACCAAAAATATTGTTTCCGGAGAGGGTGGTATGTTAGTGATCAATGATGAAAAGTTTATCAAAAGGGCGGAGATCGTTTGGGAAAAAGGTACTAACCGGGCAGCTTTTTACCGGGGTGAAGTAGATGTATACAACTGGGTGGATCAGGGCTCCTCATTCCTGCCTTCGGAACTCAATGCTGCTTTTTTATATGCTCAACTGGAGAACCTGGACGATATCCAGCAAAAAAGGATCGGGATATGGAAATCCTATCTGCAGGGTTTAAAGCCACTGGCGGATAAAGGCAAGATCGTGATCCAGAACATTCCATCCTATGCCACCGTAAATGGCCATATCTTCTACCTCTTATGCCGGGATATTGCCGAAAGGGATGCTTTGATCGCTTTCTTAAAAGCCCGGGAGATCACCGCCGTATTCCATTATATATCCCTGCATAAAAGTCCTTTTTACCTGGAGCAGTATGAAGGCCCGGTGTTAACCCATGCCGATCATTATTCCGATCGACTGCTGCGGCTGCCCTTGTTTTATGAATTGACCCAAGCCGAGATCCGGGAGATTATTGCTGCGATCTGGCAATTTTATGGGGAATAGCACGGCCGGCATTTCTCACAATTTCCTTTATCCGAAGGATTTCAGCATTTTCCTCGATCCGAATTTGGTGCCTTTACCCTCTTTGAGGTGGTATTGGATCATAAACAAAGCAGCCACATAAAACGGGAGGCAGGGGATCTTATACCGCGATAAAGCGCCAAAATTATAGGAGGAAAAGCCCACTGCGAAGGCAAAGAAAAGCGAAAAGAAGAGACAGAAGAATATGACCGAGCTTCTGTTCATAAAGGTGATGATCTTGTAGACCCGGGCCTGTATTAACACCCAAACGGTGAAAATAAAGATCACGGTACTCTCCAGCGCTGCCAGCATCATGATCAAATTCTTGGCTTCCCACAAATAAGGCCGGAATAAGGTTACATTTACGGCTGCCGGAAAGGCCTTGATCATCCCCATGGGGCCCTTTTCAACATTGCCCAGGGAATACCCGGACCCACCTTCCTTACCACTGATATGGCCATGCCATAGCTGCATGGTTTCGGCAGTATGGGCAAATTTTTCGATGGAAAACCGGCTGGAATCGCCACCGATCTCACTAACGAACAGGAAGCTGAAACCTACGGCCATCAGGAGGAGCAAAGGTGTCGAAGCAAACCGGAGAAAGCGTGTGTTCAACTGGGTCTTATAGTACAATATGATCCAGAAAAACAATCCAGGCAGGAAACTCAACAGGATATACAGTTTGATATTATAAATGATATAGGAGCAGAATATAATGAGCGCTATGGACAAAAATTTCCGTCTTCGTTTGATAAACAAGTTGTAAAAGGCGAATGTTAAAAAGCTGAGGCAGCCAAGGTTTATGGTATCTTTAAACAATCCCGAGCCCCAAAAAAATACGGATGGAATAAACAGGATGGCAATGGCCAGCTTTTTATATAATTTGGGATACACATCGACAAGCGTCAGGTACAGCGACCATACTCCGACAAAGGAGATACCGGCAAACAGTATGGACGTAGCGGTATAATTATTGAAGGAAATGATGCTGATCAGCGAAGTTATTTTTACGACAAAATAGGCCGTCGGATTATTGTAATAAACCACCCAGCGCGAGTAATAATGGGTATCCGGGTCGAATTCTCCCCCGGAATGAAAGAGCATTTTAATATAGATCGCGGGATCATCCATCAGCGCCGCCCAGAGCTTGGTGCTGTCTTTGTAATAATGGTAGGTATCACCGCCCCCCATAAAAAAAGTATACAATAGTCCGGCAATAACCGAACCGATCAGCTTTACGGTAAGGCCGGGCATAAAATACCTGCCTTCAGGGATATGCCTGAAATGCCGGTTCCTGACCCTGGTTCCGATAACCATGACCAAGATAAAGAATAAAGGACCCAAAAACGCATCGGAAATATTCATATCAAATGCTTAAACGGTCCGTAGACAGCACTTATTTTGAGCAATCGTGATCATGCCGGTTCAATGAAGAGTGGTGCGAACACCAATTTGTTTAAAATTAAGAATAATCTCCGGGACCGACAATTCAGACCCGCCCATAAACCGGCATGCCTAATGGCCTTACATACCTGCTTATTTCCACCCCGTTCAATTTTAAAGGGCTAAACCGAAAATTTAGCGGGTATTAGCTATTTTTGACAGGATAAATGGTAGACTATAACCAGCCACACACCCAATTGATCAAGTCGGGGGATCAAACGATTTACAGTTTTACGTCAGCTTCGGATCAGAATATCGATCATGAGACCGTCCGGTCCTTCGGAGAGGAATGGAACAAGTTCAGCTCCTTCTCAGCGGACGACATTCAAACGGCCGGCGACCAGTATTTCGATATTGTGGATGATTCCATGGTCAACGACCACTCTTTGGTGCTGGATGCCGGTTGTGGCTCGGGTAGATGGTCCAAATATCTCTCGGAGCGGGCCAGGTTTATCGAAGCCATCGATCCCAGTGAATCCGTATTTGCAGCAGCCCAGTTGACCCGGGAAGCCGGCAATATAAGGATTACCCATGCCGGTATCGACAATATTCCATTCCCGGACAATACCTTCGATTTCGTATTCTGCCTGGGGGTGCTGCACCATATTCCGGATACCCAGGCGGCCCTGGAAAAGATCGTGCGGAAACTAAAAAGCGGCGGCCATTTACTGCTCTACCTGTATTACAACCTCGACAACCGGTCCACCTGGTATAAGTGGCTGTTCCGGGCCTCGGATATTATCCGGAGGATCATTTCCTCCCTCCCGCAGTTCTGGAAAAAACTGGCCTGTGATATCATTGCCCTGACGGTATACCTGCCGTTGATCACGGTCAGCAGGATAATGACCTTTCTCTTTCGCGGGCAATCATGGACCGCACACCTGCCATTGTCGTACTATAATGATAAAAGTTATAATATTGTAAGAAATGACGCGTTAGATCGTTTTGGCACCCCTTTGGAAAAGCGCTATTCAAAAGCAGCCATTCAACGTATGATGGAAGCTGCTGGGATACAGCGCATCCGGTTCTCGCCAAGCGCCCCGTACTGGCACGCAGTCGGGGAAAAATCGCCCGCAGGTTAATGAATATCCCGATGGAATTGACCATAGATCCATAAAATAATGCCATATGACATATAAATCATTAGTTACGGGCGGCGCAGGTTTTATTGGTGCCCATGTTACCCACGAATTGATCGCGATGGGGCACCAGGTTACGATCCTGGATGATCTGAGCGGTGGTTTTGAAGAAAACCTCCATTCCGATGCTGTTTTTGTCAAAGGATCGATCACGGATCATGAGCTGATGAGCCGGCTTTTTGATGAAAACGGCTTCGATTATGTCTATCACCTGGCTGCCTATGCGGCGGAAGGTTTAAGTCATTTCATCAAAAGGTTCAATTACAACAACAACCTTATCGGGAGCATCAACCTGGTCAACGAATCGGTCAAACATGGGGTAAAATGCTTTGTTTATACCTCATCGATCGCCGTTTATGGCGCCAACCAGCTACCGATGCGGGAAGATATGATACCGCAGCCCGAAGATCCTTATGGGATCGCAAAATTGGCGGTGGAGCAGGATCTGAAGGTGAGCCATGAAATGTTTGGGTTGAACTATGTTATTTTCCGCCCGCATAATGTTTATGGTGAATTTCAAAACCTCGGCGATAAATACCGCAATGTTATCGGCATCTTCATGAACCAACTGATGCAAGGCCATGAACTGACGGTATTCGGAGATGGTCAACAAACCCGGGCTTTCAGTTATATCAGCGATGTAGCGCCATATATTGCCAAAGCCGTTAATGTGGAAGCCGCCCAAAATGAAGTTTTTAATATCGGGGCGGATAAAGATTTTACCATCATTGAACTGGCGAATACCATTATGGATGCGATGTCGATCCGAAAAGAGCTGCGGCATTTACCCCCCAGGAATGAAGTCGTTCATGCCTATGCCGATCATTCCAAAGCCCACCGGGTTTTTAACATCGATCCGGAGGCGACCACAAGTTTACGGGAGGGCATTGAAAAAATGGCAGCATGGGCACAAAATGCAGGTTCCAGGAAAAGCAGTAAATTTGAAGCTATAGAAATCTATGAAAATCTGCCTTCCGTATGGTTGGAAGATTAAATCCCGGGACAAAAACCTGAAAGAATATTTCAAAAACTTACCGGGTTTTCCCTAAAAGCAGCTTGCCGGTTTATTTTTATTTCATGTGTTTTGCGACCAGTTGAAACACCATCATCATAGTGCATTAATATTCTCAGTCAATATAGATTTACCCTAAAACTTTACAGAAATGAGCGGTTTAATCAAGAAAATTCTAAAGCCTTTCGTCCCCCGGTTTGTCTTGGATCGACTGAAAAAACATCTTAAAAAAAAGGATTATGAAACGTGGAAAAAAAATGGTTGCCCGGCTCCTCCTCCTCATATTGTCAAACAAATGGTGATCAGGGAATATCAGGAAAGATCCGGTTATTCTTTATTGGTGGAAACTGGCACTCATTTGGGGAATATGGTCGAAGCACAAAAGTCAATATTCAAACAAATTATTTCTATTGAGCTGGATCTTGATTTTTTTGAAAAAGCCAAAGAAAGATTTAAGAAAGACAAGCATATCCGGATTGTGCAAGGGGATAGCGGCAAAGTGCTTCCATCTATCATGGAACAAATAGATGAGCCGGCAATATTCTGGCTGGATGGCCATTATTCCGGAGGAGTAACCGCCTTAGACGATAAAAAGTGTCCCATATTTGACGAGATGGACGCTGTTTTTGATGGAAAGAAACTAAATCATATTTTGTTGATTGATGATGCAAGAGATTTTACCGGAAAAAAAGATTATCCGACGATCGATGAACTAACAAATTACATTACCAATAAAGATGATCGCTATCAGGTGGCGGTGGAACACGATATCATCCGCTATATGATTCAATCATAAGGGGTGAACGGCCAGAGAAAACGGTCAGGAATATCATCCATCAAGATCCATAAAACCAATTCCATTGAAAAAGATCCTGTTTATAGCCTCACATAGAAAGGACAGAGCCCCCGGTCAGCGGTTCCGCTTCGAACAATATTTCGATTACCTGCAAGAGCATGGTTTTCATTGTGAACTGTCGTATATTCTGAATAAAAAAGATGATCAGAGATTCTATAGCGACTCATCTTTCCTGGTTAAAGCATTTATTATCCTTAAAAATTTTTGGAAGCGAATGTCAGACATCCGGAAAGCTTCAGGCTATGATATCATATTCATCTTCCGGGAAGCACAGATGACCGGTTCGACCTTCATTGAAAAGCGATTTAAAAGATCAGGCAAAAAGATCGTATTCGATTTCGACGATGCCATATGGCTGCAGGATGTTTCCGATGCCAACAAGCATTTCGGCTGGATGAAAAATCCCGATAAAACGGCAAAGATCATCCAACTGTCGGACATGGTTTTTGCCGGCAACCCCTATCTCGCCGATTTTGCGTCCAACTATAACGGCAACGTAAAAATCGTACCTACCACCATCGATACCGAAGAATACAAGCGGATACCCAAGGATCCCGCCGATCAAAGCATATGCATCGGCTGGAGCGGAAGCATTACCACCATCAAGCATTTTGAGCATGCCCTTCCGATCCTGGAACAAATCCGTCAGCGATATGGCGACAAGGTTACTTTCAAGGTGATCGGAGATGCGAACTACCGCCATCCAGGCTTAGACATTAGCGGAATTGCCTGGACCAAGGAGGATGAGATCAAAGAATTATCCACCTTCGATATCGGGATCATGCCCTTACCGGATGATAAATGGGCCAACGGGAAGTGCGGGCTGAAAGGTTTACAATATATGGCGCTCGAGATCCCGACAATCATGTCGCCCGTTGGCGTGAATGGTGAGATCATCAAGGATGGGGAAAATGGTTTCCTGGCGGATAAGGATGAGGAATGGATCCAAAAATTGTCACAATTGATCGAGAAGGCCGAGCTTCGAAAACAACTCGGAGGGGCAGGCCGGAAAACGGTTGTGGAACGATATTCGGTGAAAGCCTGGGAAAGCAAATACCTGGAATACTTTGAAGCCTTGCTGGCATGAGATCTATATGGAATTTGGTCGATAGCATCCAGGTTAGACAGGTAAGTCTCATTAATATACAATTAAAAAGAACCCAATACTGATTGAAAATTTAACCCCCTGGTATAAATCATGCAAGGAATTTCGAATGAGGAAGGGTGAATGCTGAATGATTGGATTTCATTATTCAGCCTTCTGCCTTCATCATTCTTCATTCCCTCCCTGATCTTCTGTCAAAGCTTATGAATCTGTTAACCTATCCTAATCACCCATGTGTGGCATAGCCGGTATCGTCGCTTTCAGCCCCAAAGGTCAAAACCAGCTTGACCGCATAACACCCGCTACGAAGCGTTTGCAACACCGGGGTCCCGACCATCAGGCGGTTTTTCGGCATAGCAGTGTTGCCCTCGGGCATGCCCGGCTTTCCATTATCGACACTTCTGCTGCCGCCAACCAACCGATGACCGATGGCCGTTATGTGATCAGTTTTAACGGGGAGATCTACAATTTCAAAAGCATTCGCCAATCGCTGGAAGCGGAAGGCGTGGTTTTTACCACCCGGTCGGATACGGAAGTGCTGCTGCAAGCCTATAAAAAATGGGGGGCCGCGGCCCTGGATCAGTTGAACGGCTTTTTTGCCGTTGCGATCTACGACAAAGAAACGGAAAAGCTTTTCCTGGCGCGCGACCGGATCGGTATCAAACCTTTATATTATTACCGGGATGAGGATCAATTGATCTTTGCCTCGGAAATAAAGGCCATCCTGGCATTTGACATCGACAAGTCCCTGGATCACGAATCCCTGTATCAATACCTTCAACTGACCTATATCCCCTCTCCTAACTCCATCTTCAAAAGGATCAAAAAGCTATTGCCGGGAAGCCTGATGGACATACAAAGTCAGGAGATCCGTACCTCCCGATGGTACGAATTACCGGCTCCAAACCCGGAAGCTTACAATAAATTATCCTTTTCCGGGCAGCAAGAGCGATTCCGGCAATTGTTGGAAACCTCGGTGCAGCAGCGTATGATCGCCGATGTACCCCTGGGCACATTCCTAAGCGGGGGGATCGATTCATCGGTCATTACCGGTATTGCGGCCCGCTATACCGATAAGCTAAGCACCTTTTCCATCGGTTTCCGGGACGAACCCTTTTATGATGAAACGCATTATGCGGAGCTGGTGGCCAAAAAGTTTGGGACCGACCATACGGTATTCCGGTTAAGTAATGCCGACCTTTTCGATCACCTTTTCGATATGCTGGATACCATTGACGAACCCTTCGCCGACTCATCGGCCCTGGCCGTTTATATCCTGAGCAAACATACCCGGGAATCCGTTAAAGTAGCGCTTTCCGGGGATGGCGCCGACGAGCTCTTTGCCGGTTACCATAAGCATTATGCGGAATATAAGGTTCGCCTGGGAGGTTTGGGAAAAGCCCTGGTCAGCGGACTGGCGCCTGTTTGGCAAGCCTTACCCAAATCCAGGGGCAGCAGCATCGGCAATATGGTCAGGCAACTGCACCGGTTCAGTACGATCGCCCGCATGGGGTGGGAGGAACGATATTGGCATTTGTGCACCTTTATGCCGGCCGGTCAGGCAGCAAGGTTAATGGATATCGCTCATAACCCGGAGATCGATGACCAACGGAAACAGGATATCCTCGAGGCTCACACCGATGATTACAATTGGTTCCTGCACCGGGATGTCCGGCTGGTCCTGGAAAACGATATGCTGGTCAAAGTGGATCGTATGTCGATGGCCAGCAGCCTCGAGGTAAGGGTACCTTTTTTGGACCATCATTTGGCGGCATTTGCCTTCGACCTGCCTGCATCATCTAAAATTAACGGGCGCCTGAAAAAGCGGATCCTCCAGGAAAGTTACCGGGAAATGCTGCCGGATGCCCTGTTCAACCGGCCCAAGCAAGGCTTTGAAGTGCCCTTATTGCCCTGGTTCAGAAAAGAATTGCAATCCCTGATCGAAGAAGACCTGCTGGCGGATAAATGGATCGAAGAACAAGGGATCTTTAATATCGAAGCCGTTCGATCGCTCAAACAACAGATCAATTCTTCCGACCCCGGTGATGTCCATTTCCATATCTGGACCCTGCTGGTGTTTCAATATTGGTGGAAAAAATATTTTAACTAATCCGGAATGCCGAAAGTATTACGCATTATCAATCGTCTGAACCTGGGAGGCCCTACCTTCAACGCTGCCTACCTGACGCACTACCTGGCGCCGGAATTCGAGACTAAACTGGTCGCCGGCATGAAAGACGAGAGCGAAGCCAGTTCCCAGTTTATCCTGGATAACCTGGGGATTACGGCGGAAAGAGTGCCCGAAATGCACCGGGAGGTCGATATCCGCAATGACCTCAAAGCCTACCGGAAGATCAGATCTATCATCAGGACTTTTAAACCCGACATTGTCCATACCCATGCCGCCAAAGCCGGCGCTGTCGGGCGGCTGGCCGCTATTTCGGGTAAAGTACCCGTGATCTTACACACTTTTCACGGGCATGTGTTTCACTCCTATTTCAGCCCGGTCAAAACCCGTCTGTTTTTAGCCATCGAAAGATACCTGGCGCGAAAAAGCAGCGGCATCATCGCCATCAGCCAAAAACAAAAAGAAGAATTAGGTCAGCAATTCCGGATCTGCCCGCCGGAAAAGATCCACCTGGTTCCTTTAGGTTTCGACCTTGCCAAGTTTACCCAACAGACCGAGCTAAAAAGAAAAAGCTTCCGCGAACGCTACCAAATGGCTGAAGATACGGTGGCCATTGGGATCATCGGCCGTCTGGTGCCGATCAAGAACCATCGAATGTTCTTAAATGTGTTAAAAAATCTGATCGGGCACACTAATTCGAACATAAAGGCGTTTATTGTGGGAGACGGAGAAGATAACCTTTCTGTAAAAGCGTACGCACGTACGCTGGGTATCCGGTATTCGACGCCGGAAGATCCCGATCACAACGCTCATTTGGTTTTTACATCCTGGATTACCGAAATCGATGAAGTCAATGCAGGCATGGATATTATCGTCCTGACATCTTTGAACGAAGGCACACCGGTAAGCCTGATAGAAGCCCAGGCAGCCGGAAAACCGATCGTATCCACAGATGTGGGGGGCGTAAGGGATGTGGTTCAGCATGGCGATTCGGCCTTTTTGACCGAAAGTAAGGATGAAAAGGCCATGACAAAATACCTGGAAACGTTGATCCGTGATGAAAAACTGCGGCAAAAAATGGGATCCAAAGGCCGTGAACTCGTACTGGAAAAATACCATTACCAAAGGCTGGTTTCAGATATGCGCTCCTTGTACAAGCATCTTTTGGAAAACTAATATTTTAGTATCTTTGACAAGTTTTAGCATATGGAAAAACATGATTCGGTAAGGCTTTGGATACTAGCATGTATCTTGTGTCTGGCTTTCAGTTCCTGTAAAACATTATTCCCCAGTCGGATGTTCGAAACCGCGGTAGAATCGACCGATTCTATGCCCAAAATGCTTCCCGCGATCCCGGAATATTCCATCGAACCCCACGATAAATTAACCGTTCGTGTATTATCCAACAATGGGTATGAGCTGATCAACGTGATCTCTACCGGGGGTACCTTGCAGCAAGCAGGCGGAACACAGATCCAATACAAGGTAAAAGCCAACGGATATGTGCGTTTGCCCCTGATCGATTCGGTTCATCTGGCCGACATGACCCTGACCGAAGCCGAACAATTCCTGGAAAAAGAATTTGAAGAGTTTTTCCAGGATCCCTTTGTCATTGTCACGGTTATCAATAAGAGGGCCTTTGTATACCTGGGAACGGATAAGGCGACGGTTGTCAACCTGAAAAACGAAAGTACGACCCTGATCGAGGTTTTGGCGGAAACAGGTGGATTAACTGCCAATAATAAAGCCTATCATATTAAAGTGATCAGCGGTGATTATCACAACCCGACGATCCGGAAAATCGACCTTTCCACCATTGAAGGGATGCGGCAGGCCGACCTGATCATCCGGCCGAACGACATCGTATATGTAGAACCAACCCTGAAATTAACGACAGGACTATTGCGGGAAATTACCCCTTACATAGGTATACTCACTAGCTTTTTGATCGTTTATGATCTGATCACCAGGCCATAAAGGAAACGGAACATGTCTGATAAGGCGATTATATTAAATCCGGTCCAGCGCGTACTGGGGGAAGACTTTAATCCGATCCTCCTGGCACAGGTGACCCGCAAAAGCCTGATATGGGTCTTTTTGCTGATCGTTGTCTGTACCACTTCTTCCTTTTTATTCCTCCGTTATACCGTCCCCATTTACGAGGCCAAGTCGACGATCATGATCAAGCCGGAGAATTCCCGGGCCGAAGTACTGGATATTAACAACAACTTCTTACAACGCTCAGACAATATTGCCAGCGAGATCAAGCTCATTCAATCCAATATCATTCTGGACCGGGTGGCCAAACGATTGAACCTGGATGTCAGCTATTACGAGGTTGGAGAGATCATGACCGATGAACTGTATCAGCAAAGGCCGTTTACCATCGATATAGAATTGATCGATTCTTCCATTTACGACCGGAAACTGAAGATCCGGATCGTAGATGAATTGCATTATGAGATCGCGATGATGGTCAACGGGGCGGAATACCGGGAAACTTTCGAATTTAACCGGCCCTTCAAAACCCCGTTTTTCTATATCGATGTGGTGCTGAATTTTAAGAATGAAGACAATACCATCGAGAACTTATCGACCCGCGACTTTTATTTCGTGATCAACAGCCCCAAAATGGTGGTCAGGCAGTTGGCGAGAACCGATAAGCTGCAGGTGATCGTGGCAGACCCGGTTTCCAATACCATCAGGATCGCCTATAAAGACCCCAAAGCGGCAAAAACCGCAGATATCGTCAACACGATCGCCAGGGAGTATACCAAATACGATATCGAGCGGAAAACAGAAAGCGAATCGCTGATCATCGACTTCGTAGACCAGCAATTGGATAAAGTCCGTTCCGACCTGGACCAGACCGAGGATATGATCAAAATATTCAAGCGAACGAATTTGATGGTCAATCCCGAAACCCAGGAAGAAGATATCCAGCAAAAATTCGAAAGCCTGGAAGGCCGGCTGGTCAACCTGGAGCTGGAGCAAAAATCAATTGCCCTGGTGGAAGAATACCTGGAAGAGGGGCTGGAATTTGCCAATTTACCGTTGACCCTGGTTAGTTTCTCCGGTACACAGTTCCCGGCCTTCATCAATAAGATCAGAACGGCGGAAGAAGAAATGAAAAAGGTGCTGTTCCGGGTTACCAAAGACAATCCCAGCTATATCGCCAAGGAAGAAGCGCTCTCACGCTTAAAAGATGAGTTTTTCAACTATTTAAAAGGCTATAAACAATCCTTGTACCACAACAAGCAATTCGTGGAGTCGGAACTGGAGAAAAACCATTCGCAATTCATCGGTTTGCCGGAGAAAGAAGCCGAATATGTCAAATTAAGGCGATTGTACGATATCCAGGAGAAGTTTTACCTCCTATTGCTGGATAAGCGGTCCGAATTTGCCATTACCAAAGCCGGATATACCACCAATAATGTGGTCCTGAATCGTGCGGAAACACCCTCCGCACCGATCTATCCCCCCACCAACCTGATCAAAATGGGGGGTATGTTGCTGGGGATCGTGCTTTCTTTGATATTGGTGATCTCCCGTTACCTGATGCATAATAACATCCTGTCGGTAACGGATCTGAACCGCCATTGCGATGCATCCATCATCGGGGTGATCCCGAAATACAACAAAGTGATGCAGATCTCCGAACTGGTGGTGGACGAATCACCCAAATCTTTGATATCGGAAGCTTTTCGATCGATCAGGGCCAATATGCAGTTCCTCTCCAATGAACCCGGACCCAAGAAGT
>JANQFB010000024.1 GCA_028278085.1 Chitinophagales bacterium | reverse complement strand
TGCAAACCAAAGCAGGTCTGGAATAGGCCAGGCGCTTCCCACCTTCAACATCCCGGAGTCTGAATTATTTACTATCCCCGGGTTGAAATTTTAGTCCCTGGTTTTCGGGGATTCGTCACATGTTATTTTGAATTCATCACTAATCCGGCACACAGCCATAATGTAAACCGTTAAAAAGAGAAGTTGACGTTAAAAAATAAACAACATCGGATTTAAATATTTAATCTATCAAACCGCCAACAATGAAACTATCCACTACATTATTCACCTTTGCTTTCACTTTTGCTGCATTTTTATCATTTGCCTCCGAAGGTACGATCACTGACGTGGCGGCACAGGATGAAAAACTGACCGTAATTGATGAAGACGGAATTGTACAGGAAGTTAGCAATAAAGAAAAACAATTCGACGTAAGCGTCGGCGACGTAATCGAATTCAAATCCCAGAACCAAAATGGTGTTACGTCGAAAGTTATTACGGGTGTTGTTAACGATTTCAGCATTCCCAAGCATTAATCTCAGGCAATAGCAACTCAATCATAATTAGGTGGAGGGGTAAACTAGGTTTACCCCTTTTTTTGTGACATCCGACCCTGCTAATGCTGCACGACAACCTTCCTGGATAGCATCGTTTCCCCGGCACGTCCGACCTGGAGGATATAGACCCCGTTGTCGAGATCCCGGGTTGAGAAATACAAGCGGTTGATCCCCGCTTTGATCCGGTCCTCGATCAAAGTACTGATCAGTTTTCCCTGGATATCATATAATTCGAAGGAATAGAATTCGCTGATCGGAGCGTTGAACTCGAGCTCAAAATGTTCAGGCGCCGGATTGGGATAAACTTTCGCAACCGGCTGCAAAGCCTTATCCTTAGCCGAGCGTTTATCGCTGGCCGGGGGGCCTTGTTCGAGGCTAACGCTGGATATCCAGGTGCCTGCCTCGAAAATATCCCCGTAGGAACCTGTCAACCAAACCTTACCCGGATCATTGTATTTGGCCTGGCATCCGGTATAATCACCCCACCTGGCAATACCCATTTGAAGATCGATCAGGTAATACATGCCTTCAATTATCCGAACGATCTCGGAGTAAGCGCCCTCCTTATAATATAAAACTGCATGGCCGGGATTGTGGTTTTTCGAAGAAGTATTGAACACCATAAAGGCCTCATCTACCTGTGTAGCAATACCGGTATAGGTAATGGAAGGAAAGGAAAGTTCCAGCGAGTCATCGGTAATGATCATGCCGGTAGCTGTATTGGCGCCGCCCACATCATCGATAAATCCATGGTAAATGGCAGCCGTTCCGCTGTCGGGATGCGCATCGTTTTTGACAAACTGGATCTGGTCGTTCACGTAAAATGCCGACATGATCGTATTGTGATTGGTTCTCAGCTTAATTGAAGTATTCTTTTGTGCGGCATAGGGAGGAAAAGTGTAGGGTACATCCGTAATGATCGTATTCCAATTGACCTGGATATTCCCACTGCCCACCGAATCAGTGATCTCCATCAGGTAAAGGGTGTCGTTTTGCGGATGGAAATCCCTGGCCGACAGGAAATACATGTGGGGTCCGTAGGGTTCAACCCCACCTTGGACCGGCGTTACTTTGAGAAAATCGCCATCCATCCATAAATGTTCTTCAAATCCGAATCCATGGTGCAGAAGGGTATTTAGGGTCTTCCCTTGGTATCCATCTGATTTATTCAATTGGATCAAGCGCACACCCTTGAAGATATTAGCTCCGTCCGCAATAGCAGTAAGGCTGACGAAAAGATCACTTTTGCTGATCCCGATGATCGGGTAATCCACCCATGATGAGTCGGAAAGCATATTCCCCAGGATATTGTATACATGCCAGTCGCCGGCCGGGTCACTGGTTTGGGTAAAGGCCAGCATCAGGTTGCTGTTAAAAGAATGATTGCCGGCCAGGAAAACCAGGATAAACCGGTCCGCCAACGGGTCGTAGAGGATCCTCGGGTCGTATACTACACCGGTTACACCCAACGGTTCGCTGAAGGTTCTCAGGCTTCTGGCTTCCAGCCGTGTTCCTTGTTCGTCGTATACATGGATCTCACTGTTATACACCGACACTACCTTTCCATCATTGGATACGGCAATTTCATTGTCTGTCGGGGTAAAATTAAAGTCCCCCTGGCCGTCGAAGCTAATATCTATCGTCGGCGGTGGAACGGTTCCGGAGATTTTGGCAATTTTACTTCGAGGTATTACATTATCCTTTTGGAGACTGTAATGTTTATGCCGTTCCGTTTGGTGATTGAAATTTGGTTGACCATAATGACGGATATACGGATATAGGCCCCTGGCAACCCCACTCAAATTGACCGTTGCTTTTTTGTCATGGGTGATAACTGTGGATTCAGATTGGGCGAAGGCTGTGGATAAACAAAAGGTGGCCAGTAATACCGGCAGAAATAGTTTTGTGTACATAGCTCATGTAGTTTAAAATTGAAAAATTTAAAAACTATATAAGCCTAGCGGAGAGAAATAGATGATCAGGTGTTCAAATATAAGAAAATTAGTTTGGAGTGGCAAGTATGCCGGATGTTCAGATATTTGATATGCACCAAATGTTAGATATTTTTCAACTAACAGACGTTATGTAAAACATTCTTGAAAAAAAAACGTAAATTTATGGTTATATAACTGCGGATATGAGAAACGTAACCATAGACAGGATTATTCAACAGATCGAGCAACTTTCTTTTGAAGAAAGAAAGCTGCTGATCAACCGATTGGTGAATGAACTTTTAGAACAAGCCGGGGGTATTAAGAAATCCTACCCTGATCTATCCAAGTATAAAGGCATTGCAAAAGATGTGTGGCAAGAAGATGCCCAGGAATATGTTAACGCCATGAGGAATGACGATCGACAGTGATTGCATCTTTATAGACACTGCTCCCCTTATTTATTACCTCGAAGGAAATGCTAAGTATTTTAGATACGTTGAAAGCTTTTTTCAACAATGCTTCGAATTCGACAAGCGGTTGAAAACAAGTGTTATTTCGAAACTGGAATTTTGCGTAAAGCCATACCAGGAAGATCAATACGAGCTGATTAAACTATTCCATGCATTCGTTAGGGATGCGCATATGGAAATGGTCAGCATCAATGAAACGGATGCTGAATTTGCAGCACAATTGAGAGCCCAAAACAATTTCCTGAAAAACTTCGATGCACTTCAGATTGCGGTGGCCATAAACAATGGCTGTGATACATTTCTTACCAACGATAAAAAATTACAGCGGATACAAGACATTAATGTCGTTGTATTAGCGACTCAAAAGGTTAAATTCCATCAGGGGTAATAGCCCAAAAAATCCTAAGCGCTTTCTGCAGTGGCGCCATGAATGATAATGGTCATGTTTTGCGACAAATCCTGGAAAAGCCTTGCTGTATTTGCAGCATAGGGAGATCCAGCCCCAAAATCGAGGTTTTTCATTAGTTTTATATAAACCTTGACTGATGAACCTTTTAAGGTACCTGAAAATAATTTTGGTATTAGCATGGTGTGCAGGGATCAATCGCCTATCCGCCCAACAAAATACCGGTGTGCTGAAAACCGACAAAGCAGGATCGGTGAAAGTATCCGGCATCGAACAGGATTATGCCCCCGGCATTATTCATTTATCCGATCCAAAGCCGGTTTCACCCCCGCGGAAATTCCCTGAACCGGTCAGGTATCCCAACCCTAAATCGATCTATAATGTCAATCGTTCTGATACGCTTGCTCCACCAACCGTTATTAAAGGATTCGAAGCCATCGCCAATGATAACGGCTATCCGAATGATAATGACCTGGCCATATCCAATAACGGTGTGATCATTTCAGTGGTCAACAGCCAGATTCATTTTTATGATGAAAGTGGGGCCCAGCTAAAAAAGCTCAGCCTCGATGCATTTTATGATACCCTTGGACTATCCGGCGGTACCTATGACCCCCGGATCGTATACGACGAAGCGGAAGACCGGTTCATAGCCGTATTCCTGAGCGGTTCGGCCGCCAGCAACAGCCATGTGATCATAGCTTTTTCAGCCACGGCCGATCCCCTGGATCTGTGGCATTTCTATAAGATCCCGGGTAATCTATTAGGCGATACCACCTGGGCTGACTTCCCCATGATCGCCATCAGCGAAGATGAACTCTTTATCAACATTTCCAATTACGACGACGATGCCGGCTTTTTCGACTTTGTCTATTATGGCACCCGCATCATCCAGGCGAGGAAATCTGATGGTTATACCGGCGATTCCCTGACCTATGTTTATCATTATAATTTTCCTTTCGAAACAGACTTACCCTGGGATAACGACTATATGCAGTTGACCCCGGTCAGGGGAGCCAGGGAACCTTATGGGCCCCATATGTATTTCCTGGGGTTATATGATGCCCATTCCCAAAGTGATACAATGTATTTGGTAGAGATCACTAATACGATCGATCATCCATTGGCTACTGTTCATTCCACCTTACTGCAAACCGATGTGCCTTATATCCAGGTGCCGGAAGCCCAACAACCGGGTAACCACAAGCTATTGACCAATTACAATACCATCCTGAATGCCTTTTATCTCGACGGGGATATCCAGTTTGTGCGAAATCATCCCTCCCCCCTCGACGGCCGTTCGGTGATCTATCATGGTTTTGTTACGGATGCCGGCCAAAGCAATCAGGCCACGGCTACCCTGATCGTTGATGATTCCCTGGAATTAGGTTACCCCCATTTGATCTACGCCGGGGAAGATCCCTCCGACGATGCCGCCATGATCTTCTTTAATTATACCTCAGATAAGAGGTATCCCGGTAACGGGGCATTATTCTACCAGGATGGGAAATACTCTAGCCTGGTCACGCTAAAGGAAGGCCATGCTTCCATGGATTTTTCCGGGGATATCGCTGAACGCTGGGGCGATTATACGGGCGGGCAATTGAAATATAATGAGCCCGGCAAAGTTTGGGTAGCCGGCTCCTATGGTACTTCCGCCGGCTTTAGTGAGACCTGGATCTCCGGTTTGGATGTTGCAGATCAGTTGATCGTTGTTTCAGCCGCTGATCCTTCACCCCAACCTACAAAACAGCTAACCCTGTATCCTAATCCTGCCTATCAATGGTTGACACTGGAATTTGATGCTTCTGACAACAGCCTTCATCGTTTTGAGCTATATGATATGACCGGCCATCGACTCCTTATGGAAGACCGTGTAAAACCCGGCCGGAACCGGTTCCAAATGAACATTGCCGGTCTTTCCCCGGGCGCTTATATTGTAAAGGTCAATACGGATGCCGGCCCGGTGGGTCAAAAAAAGTTTGTCGTTCACCATTAGCAGGCATCCGGGCTATCGATATTGTTCGAAATACCATGCCGACAATTGCCTGAGGCCTTCCCTCAGATCGACCTGGCTCTCGAAACCAAGCATTTCCCGGGCTTTTGAGATATCCGCCTGCCGCCTTTTAACCGGGTTGACCTTGTTTTCCGGCAAGTATTGGAGCTGGAGGTCGGCCTGGTTTACTTCCAGCAATAATTTCAACAGGTCTTCCAGGGTGGTCATCCTACCGGTTCCGATATTAAAAACTTCATCACTGCACTCTGACTGCCAGGCCAGGATATTGGCCCGTGCCACATCTTTTACGTAAACAAAGTCCATGGCCGTGGGCTCCTCACCAAAGATGGCCGGTGACCGAGATTCCCGGATACAATCCAGCCATTTGACCAATACTTCGGTATATTTCCCGTAAATATCCATTCTCGGTCCGTAGATATTGAAATACCGCAGGCCAACATAATCCAGTTGATAGGTATGATGATAGGAGCGGAGCAGTTTTTCCCCGAATAGTTTCCCCGCACCATAAAGGGTTTGATCGTCGTAGGGATGCTGCGTTTCCGGGGTGGGGAGTTCTCCGGCTTGCCCGTACACGGAAACACTGGAAGAATAGATCACCTTTTTGATCCGGTTGACCCTGGCGGCTTCGGCAATCCGGAACATGGCTTTTACCATAACATCGAAACCCGATTTGGGATCGGCGGCACAGGCGTTGATCCGTTTGGCGGCCAGGTGAAAACAATAATCCGTTTCTTTCATTAGTTTATCGATCAGTTGCTCATCACATACATCTCCTTTGATAAAGGTTATGGCAGGATGGTCGATAAAATTTACCATATTCGCCTCGGATCCGCGGCTTAGATCATCCAAAACCACAACAGATGCCGGATCGTGTTCCAATATGGCTTCCACGACATAGGAGCCCACGAAACCGGCGCCGCCGGTAACTAGTATTTTTGCATTTTTTTTATCCATTGGCAGAGATCAAATATAGAAAACTTCTTTGAGGGTTCTGCGCCTCCCCAAGCCG
>JANQFB010000577.1 GCA_028278085.1 Chitinophagales bacterium | reverse complement strand
GGCGGACCGAAGGGGAAGCCGGTGCCAAAGAGGAAATTCAGGTGCATCTTAAAATTCTTATTGCGCCGCAGGTAATCCTGGAAGAACATCCCGAAATTGACCCGCTGATCCGTGGGCCGGGGAATATAGCCGGCTTCGACTTTGTTACTATCGGCATCATAAAAGAAATCCCCTTCAATATCTTCCTGGGTCTGTAAGACCGACAAACTGGCCCACGATTCCACGTCTTTCACAAACTCCCCATGCAAACGCATATCGATACCCGTGGCATAGCCGTTGGACAAGTTCTCTCCAAAGTACCGGATCCTGACATTATCGAATTCATAGGGCACGAGGTCTCTCATCAATTTATAATAGATCTCCGTTACATATTTAAACGGCCGGTTCCAAATCGTCAGTTGATAATCGGCGCCCACCACAAAATGATAGGATTTCTGGCCTTTCACCTGGCGATTGATCTCGCCGTCGAGGTTGCGTAATTCGCGGTAAAAGGGAGGTTGCGAATATACCCCGGCAGAGGCTTTCAGCACCAGATCGCGTTCCCAGGGTAGGTCATAGGACACTTGCACCCGCGGGCTGGCCAGGAATTCCTGGTTCACATCCCAATAACTGAATCGGACACCACCGGTCATACTCACCCGGCTGGAATCGTGAAACGTCCAGGTATCCTGGATATAGCCGCTATAGCGGTTCGATACCAGGAAAATATCGGTTTTCAGCACTTCCTTCAAATCCACGGAAGTATCGCTATAAGGCAGGGAAAAGCCTGCGGAATCTATCCTCAGCCATTCACTGAGCTGATCATCGATCTCTTCATGCTGGACTTTAACGCCCCATTGCCAATAGTGGTTCTTTTTAAAATAATAGCCTTTATGGCCGACATTACTGACCAGTGCCGCCAGTTGATTCCTTGTCCAGTTGTGTTCCGTACCCGCTCCCAAGCCGAATTTAACCTTGCCGAAATCATCTTTGCTAAAATCCGTTTCGATCTGCCCCAGCCAATACTCCCCGATAATATCGATCCCTTCCCGTTCCGAAGTATAGAAGGCCGACGTCATGTACTTCAACCGCAAGTTATCCTTGGGCTTATGCACAAAAGCCAGGCCATTGGTGAAACTCTCAAAGCGGTCGGTTTCCTGTCCGTCAAAAAACACATCCAGTTGCAGGGCATTGTTGATCACCCCGAAAGTGGTAGTCCGGTCTTCCGGGATAAACCGGAACAGGTTCCGGGAGTAGTTACTGATATATTCCAATTCCCACTTGTCACTAAGATCATAGCCCAGCAACAACTGAAAATCCGAAAAGGAAGGCCGGTACTCTCCTTTAGTGGGCAGGCTGTTCAACACATATTGATTGGTCTTATGGCGGATCCCCAGCAAATAGCGCAACCGCGTTTCCAGCGCGGTACCTTCCAGGTGAGTGGCGCCACCCAGTAGGCTCAATGACATGGACCCCTTAAATTCCTTGGGTCTTTTATAGCGGATATCCAATACCGACGACATCTTATCCCCATACTTGGCCTGAAATCCGCCGGAGGAGAAAAGGATATTGCTGACCAGGTCGGAATTGATGAAGCTCAGCCCTTCCTGCTGGCCGGAACGGATGAGTAAAGGGCGGTAGATCTCAAAATCGTTGACATAAACCAGGTTCTCGTCGAAATTTCCACCCCTGACCGAATACTGGGAGCTCAGCTCATTATTGGAGGCCGCTCCCACTACTTTCAGAAAAGCTTCTACCCCACCCCCGGATATACTGGGAAAGGACTCCAAAACTTCTCTCGGAATAAAGACCATGCTCGGGTTATTCCGGATCTGGTCATCGATCACAGAAATTTCCCGGATGTCAAAAGCCCGTTCGGTCAGGGTGATCTTTAGCTTCCGTTTGCCACCGGGCGGCAGGTGCAAGGTTTTATTGATCGTATCGAAACCCACAAAGGTAAAAGACGCGATGATCATACGGCCGGAAGGAACAGCAAATCGGAACTTCCCCTTCTCATCGGTGGAAGTGATGTTTTTTTCACCTAGCACCTTGACATGTACCCCTTCCATGGGTACGCCCTTATGATCCGCTACCAGGCCATATAGGATCGCCTCCTGGGCCATCCCTGAAAGGTTCCAACCAAGAATTGCCAAGCAGCAAATGACCGTCCGTTTCATCAATTTCTCTAACGTTGATTAAACCTGGAAAGTATTGGTTTCGATATTTTTCAGGTGGGCGATGGCCGATGAAGGATCATCAGCGCCAAATACAGTATTACCGGCTACCAGGGCATCAGCGCCGGATTTCAGGATCTCCTCAGCGTTGTCCAGCGTAACCCCCCCATCGATCTCGATCCGCGCTTCGGACCCCGTATCGAGGATCATCTTTTTTAGGGCAATGGTTTTGTTCAGGGTCTGACGGATAAATCGCTGGCCGCCAAAACCCGGGTTGACCGACATCATACAAACCACATCGATTTCTCCGATGATATCGGCCAATAAGGAAACAGGCGTATGCGGATTGATGGCCACACCCGCACGGATACCCATTTGCTTGATCTCCTGGACGGTGCGGTGCAAATGATCACAAGCCTCATAATGAACGGTAAGCACATCGGCCCCCGCCTCGTGAAAGGCTGCCAGGTATTTTTCCGGTTCAACGATCATCAGGTGGATGTCCAGTGGCTTTTGGGCATGCTTATGGATGGCTTTCACGACCGGCAATCCGAAGGAAATATTGGGCACGAACCGGCCGTCCATAATATCCAGGTGGATCCAGTCGGCATCGCTCTGATTGACCATCTCAACGGCATCCTGTAGATTGGCAAAATCAGCGGATAGCATCGATGGCGCCACTAAATGCGTCATAGGGAATTGATAATTGTCGGTAGAACATCCACCGGGTCAAGGAATCGGGCCAGGTATCAGCCAAGGCGATCATACCCTTGCGCTGCCTAACCTGTACCGCAATAATACGCACTATTCTTGGCTTTTTATAGGGTTCATCAAGGTTACTAAATAGAATATGGAATGATGGAATGATGAACTGGGAATGATGAAGTAAGAAGTTTCTTCAACATCGTACTTCACCATTCAAACTTTATCATTCATCATTCGATACGAGGTAAGCAGTATAAGAAAAGTGTAAAAAAGAGGTATGGAGCCCTAATGGTCAGGGCAGGAAAGGGTAGAAAAAAATAAGCTTATAAGTAGACTTTCAGCGTGCGGGAGCTGGAAGCTTTACGCAGCCTTCTGATGGCCCGCTCTTTGATTTGCCGGACACGTTCCCGGGTGAGTCCGAATTTCAATCCGATCTCTTCCAGCGTGAGGCATTGTTCCCCGTTAAGGCCGAAATAACAATTCAATATCTGGGAGTCACGCATCGGCAAGATCGATAAGATCCGTTTGATCTCTTTCCGCAACGATTCTTTCATCAGCTCCTTATCAGGACCCGAATCGGTGGAATCCATCATCAGGTCCAGCAGCGTGCCGTCTTCCCCTTCACTCACCGGTGCATCGACGGAAACATGACGGGTATTGCCTTTCATCAGATCGCGGATCTCATTGGAGGTAACATCCAGCAACTCGGCCAGTTCATCGGCAGAGGGTTCTCTTTCGAATTCCTGCTCCAATTGGGTAAAGGCCTTACCGACCTTGTTGAGAGCGCCGATCTTATTCAGCGGTAACCTGACGATCCGGGCTTGCTCGGCCAAGGCCTGCAGGATGGATTGACGGATCCACCAGACCGCATAAGATATGAATTTAAATCCTTTGGTTTCGTCAAAACGGTGAGCCGCTTTGATCAGGCCCAGGTTCCCTTCATTGATCAGATCGCTTAATGATAAACCCTGGTGCTGGTATTGTTTGGCAACGGAAACGACAAATCTGAGATTGGCTTTGGTAAGTTTTTCAAGTGCAAGTTGATCGCCCTTTTTGATCTTTTTGGCGAGTGATACTTCCTGTTCGGCATCTATTAGGTCAACTTTGCCAATCTCCTGTAGATATTTCTCGAGCGACTGGCTCTCCCGATTCGTTATCTGCTTTGTTATTTTGAGCTGTCTCATGTTTATACATTTAGATACACTTCCGCACTTCCGTTTGGATACGAACCATGCACCCAAAAGTTACACAAAACTTGGCAAAATGTATAGCCGCAGAAAAAGATAAGGACTAATCCTAGGATTCAGCCTTAGAGGGAGATGGCAGCAGCACTTTCCGGGACAATTTAAATTTACCGGATTGCTTGTCGATGTTCAGCAATTTGACCTTTAAATTATCACCTACACTCATGACACCGTCCATGGATTCGAGCCTGGTCCAGGAGATCTCCGAAATATGTAACAGACCTTCTTTTCCGGGCAGGAATTCGACAAAAGCGCCATAGGGCATAATGGATTTTACCGTTGCCTCATAAACCTCGCCAACTTCCGGCGTCGCCGTCAGACCTTTGATCTTAGCTTTGGCAGCCTCGAGGTCTTGCTTGTTGGCAGAAGCAATCTGAACAATACCATTGTGTTCATCTTCATCGATGGTAACCGTGGTGTTGGTACTGCTTTGGATCTCCTGGATAACCTTTCCGCCAGGGCCGATAACAGCGCCGATAAGATCTTTGGGTATCTTGAATTCGATCAATCTCGGGGCATGAGGTTTGTAATCATCCCGGGGCTCGGTAATGGTTTTTTCCATTTCTCCGATGATATGCAACCTACCCTGCCGGGCTTGCTCCAGCGCTTCGCTCAACACTTCGTAGGAAAGGCCGTTGATCTTGATATCCATTTGGCAGGCGGTAACACCGTCTTTGGTACCGGTTACTTTAAAATCCATATCGCCCAGGTGGTCTTCATCGCCCAGGATATCGGAAAGAACCGCATATTTACCCTGATCATCCGTGATCAATCCCATGGCAATACCGGAAACAGGCTTGGCGATCGGAATACCGGCATCCATCATTGCCAGGGTGCCGGCGCAAACCGTAGCCATGGAAGATGATCCGTTGGATTCCAGGATCTCCGAAACGATCCTGATGGTATAAGGACAGGCAGAACTGTCCGGTACAATAGGTTTCAATGCCCGTAAAGCCAGGTTGCCATGACCGACCTCCCTTCTGCTGGTACCGCGGTTAGGACGAGCCTCGCCGGTGGAAAAGGAAGGGAAATTATAGTGCAGGATAAACCGCTCACTACCGGTGATGGTTACACCGTCAATGGTTTGTTCATCCAGCTTGGTCCCTAGGGTAACCGTCGTGAGAGATTGCGTTTCTCCACGGGTGAAGATAGAAGAACCGTGAGGTCCGGGCAAGTAGCCTACCTCCGTCCAGATCGGACGGATCTCATCGGTTTTACGGCCATCCAGGCGGATCTTTTCATCCAGGATCGCCCTTCTGACCGCCTCTTTCTCCACATCGTGGAAATAGGTATCGATCAGGTATTGCTTTTCTTCCAGCTCTTCTTCGGAATAACGGCTTTCAAATTCCGCTTTGATCGCTTCAAAGGATTCCTTGCGTTTATGCTTATTGGCAATACCTTGCTTCGCAACATCATAAGCAGCCTGGTAAACCGCATCTTTAACCGTTGCCCTCAATTCTTCATCATGTACTTCGTGGCTGTATTCTCTTTTTTGGCTGGAGGATTCCACCTCAGCAGCCAGATCGATCTGAAGCTGGCATTGCTTTTTAACGACTTCATGGCCAAATTTGATGGCTTCCAGCATTTCGGCTTCGGATATTTCGCTCATTTCGCCTTCCATCATCACAATGTCGTTCATCGAACCGGCCAGCATAATATCGATATCGGATTTTTCGAATTCCGCTTTTCCCGGATTCACGACCAGTTTGCCGTCGATCCTTGCTACGCGCACTTCCGAAATAGGCCCGTTAAAGGGAATATCGGATACCGCAATAGCTGAAGATGCGGCCAGGCAGGCCAACGCATCGGGCAGGATGTCATCGTCGGCAGACATTAAGCTTACCTGAACTTGTGTGTTGGCATGGTAATCGTCAGGGAATAAAGGCCTTAAGGCCCGGTCGATCAGGCGGCAGATCAGAATCTCGTATTCACTGGGCCGGGCTTCTCTTTTGAAAAATCCACCGGGAAATTTTCCGGCGGCGGCATATTTTTCTTTATAATCAACAGTCAATGGTAAGAAATCAACGCCCTCTCCTGCTTCCTTGTCCGAAACAACAGTAGCCAGTATAACGGTATTCCCTTGTTTGACAACTGCTGCTCCATCGGCTTGTTTGGCTAGCTTACCGGTTTCAATAGTTATAACTTTACCATCTCCTATATCTAAGGATTTAGTGATTGCTTGTATACTCATAATTAAAATTTAGTGTAAGAAAAAAAAGGGTGCTAAACGGAGCAGCACCCAGGAGTGAAATCTATTTACGTAATTTCAACTTCTCCAGAATACTTCTGTATGCTTCGATGTCTGTGCCGGCAAGGTATTTGAGCAGTCTTTTACGTTTGCCAACAAGCTTGAGCAAAGATCTTTCCGTTGAAAAATCTTTTTTGTGCTTGTCCAGGTGCTTGGACATGTGGTTGATGCGATGGGTAAAAAGGGCAACCTGTGCTTCCACAGAACCTGTGTTCTTTTCGGAGCCACCGTATTCTTTGAATAATTTTACCTTATCTGCGGATGAAATACTCATGTATTACTGTTTATCGTCTTTACTTTCTGTTTAAGGATGCAAAGATAGTGTTAATTTGAGAATTTCGGCAAATAAAAGCTAAAAAATTACTGCTGGATAAGTGTTAGCAGCGTACCCAGTTTCTCCTTCAACTCTTTTCTATTGACGATAAAATCCAAAAAGCCGTGATCGAGGAGAAATTCAGCGCTTTGGAATCCTTTAGGCAGATCTTTTTTGATGGTTTCCTTGATAACCCGGGGACCGGCAAATCCTATCAATGCGCCGGGTTCGGCCATATTGATATCTCCCAACATGGCATAGGAGGCCGTTACGCCCCCGGTGGTGGGATCTGTCATGAGAGAAATATATGGCAGGCCTGCATCGGCCAGTTGGGTTAATTTGGCGGAGGTTTTGGCCATTTGCATTAACGAAAAGGCCGCCTCCATCATCCGGGCGCCGCCGGACTTGGAAATGATCATCAGGGGATATTTATGCTCGATGCAATAATCGATAGACCGGGCGATCTTTTCCCCGACTACCGACCCCATGGATCCGCCGATAAACTTAAAGTCCATACAAGCCACGACGATATCCTGTCTTTTTACCTTTCCACAAGCGACACGCAAGGCATCTTTGGAATCGGTTTTGGCCTGGGTATCTTTCAACCTTTTCTTATAAGGTTTGAGGTCCTTGAAGTCGAGCATATCGACCGGCTCCAGGTCAGCGAAGAGCTCCTCATATTTATTGGCAAACAGGATCTCGAAATATTCGGCCGGCCCTATCCGGTCATGATAATCGCATTCGAGGCAGGTATAACAATTGTCTTTATGCTCTTTGACCCGGTGGGCTTTCTTGCATTGGGGGCATTTATACCATACCCCGTCAGGTGCTTCCTTTTTCTCCGTTGTGGAAGTACTGATACCTTCTTTTATACGCTGCCACCAACCCATGAGGGGTTCAGATATGAATTAGGTTAACAAACAAAACCTTTTCGCAAAATGTCAGTTGATTGTTCTGTATCCGGAATTCGAATGAAATATCTAAACTAAGGAATCTAATTGACAATATCTATTAAAATATGCTTAGGCCAGATCGATGGAATTGTCCAGGTATACATCCTGGATAGCATTCAATAACCTGACGCCTTCGTCAATGGGTTTCTGGAAGGCTTTCCTGCCGGATATGAGTCCGGTTCCTCCGGCCCGCTTGTTCACCACTGCCGTAAAAACAGCATCGGCAAGATCGGAATCCACAGCCCCTTTCGAAGCGCCCCCGGAATTGATCAATCCGGCACGGCCCATATAACAATTGGCCACCTGGTAACGGCAGAGATCGATGGGATGGTCGGAAGAAAGTTCCGAATATACTTTATCATGTGTTTTACCGAATTGAATAGCCGTATAACCACCATTGTTTTCAGGTAATTTCTGCTTGATGATATCCGCCTGGATCGTAACACCGATATGGTTGGCCTGACCGGTAAGGTCAGCGGAAGCATGATAATCGGTACCGTCTTTCTTAAAGGCGCTGTTGCGGGTATAGCACCAGAGCACCGTTGACATACCCAGCTCATGGGCCCGCTCGAAGGCATTGGCTACTTCTATGATCTGCCTCGACGATTGTTCCGATCCGAAATAAATGGTGGCACCAACCGCCACGGCTCCCAAATTCCAGGCTTCTTCAACCGTACCGAACATGATCTGGTCGAAGGTGCTGGGATAGGTGAGCATTTCATTATGATTGATCTTGACAATGAAAGGGATCTTATGGGCATATTTCCGGGAAACCGACGCCAGTACCCCGTAGGTCGAGGCCACGGCATTACAACCGCCTTCAATGGCTAGTTTTACAATATTTTCCCCGTCGAAATAATCCGGGTTGGGTGCAAAAGATGCTCCGCCGGAATGCTCGATACCCTGATCGACCGGAAGGATCGACAGATAGCCCGAACCACCCAATCGTCCGTGGTTATACAGGGATTGCAGGCTCCTCAAAACCTGGGGGTTTCGATTCGAGTTACCCCAGGCGCGATCCACGAAATCAGGTCCGGGGCGGTGGAGTCTGTCAGCAGCAATGGTTTTACAGGAATGATTCAATAAATAATCAGCCTGTTCACCCAATAATTGTTGAATTTGATCGCTGGCCATGAATGATTGTAGTTTTTGATTCCCAAAATGAACTAGCAAAAATAACCAAATTCATAAAATAATTCCGGCAGGGATATAAAAGTCGGTCAAATCGAATTTTTTTAGCCGCCGGTGGTTATTAAATGTCTATACCCAGGCATGGCTGGATGGCCTTCCCCGGAAAAATTTTTCATTTCAAATGATTGTATATCACAAACATACGATCATAAAAATATCATCATTCAAAAAGTTGGCATCCAATTTGTTTAACTGTTCCTAACCAAAACAAACTGGATGATGGAAACGAGGATTCAACTAAAAGCAAAACTGATTGTATTCGTTTGTGCTTTGTTAATGTCAGCTTGTGTAGAAGTATATCACGGGCCCGGACCGAACGGTCACCCCGGAAGAGCGTTTTTCAGTATCAATTATACCCATGTGCATCCCTATAGCTATTGGGATAATAATCCGAATGTGCCCTTTAACCCGATTATCGGCCACAATCATCTGACGGCTCCGGGGATCTACGAATTCGAATATTTTATCAATCCATATGAATACTGGTTCGGTACTTATGAGGTCTGGGTGAATCCGGGTGGCCCCGGCAGGCCTTATGGCGAACCCGGCCTCAACGGACCTGACAATTTCTTCATCTTATGGTGCGACCCGCATGGCTATTTTGAAGATCGGTATGTGGGAAAAACGGCAAAAGGCCAGGATTCTGTGAGTATCGTGAAAGAGATCGGTGCAGACAAGATCCGCGTGCACATGAAAAAAACAACGGTCGATCAACGTCAACCACATCAACCCAAAGTAACGTGGTGAAGATCTTGAAAAACCAATAGGACTAACAAACGAAGCAATAGCTTCATGGCTAAAAAAATCAGGGTGCTATCCCTGATTTTTTTATATATAGTTATTTTTATCTAGGAATAACTGTATATTTGAATAATGAAAGAGATTAATGCAATTATACAGAACCTATACAAAATCAGAAATGTGCCTCAATACTTATTCATGGCACCAATCCATCCACAATCAAATCTAAAAGTTAGGAAGGATGTCGTAAGTTTAAGAAGCAAAAACCCTCTCAATGATATTAATGAAATTGATTTTATTTTACAATCCCCAGGTGGAAGGCCTGACGACGCTTATCGAATTATTAGAACCCTTAGGAAAAACTTCGAAATCGTAAATATCATTATTCCTTTTTGGGCAAAAAGCGCTGCTACACTAATATCATTAGGAGGTACAAAAATAATAATGGATGAATTTGGGGAGCTTGGTCCTCTAGATATACAAATTCCTAAGGAACGAGAAGATAGCCCGGATATAGATCGTGAAAGCGCATTAAATGATGAGCACTCCTTGAAAAGGATCGAATCGAGATCGCTTGAATTATTCCAAACCATTTTTACAAATATTTATGCTAGTAAGAACATTCCTATCAACAAAAATGAATTATCAAAACAGATATTAGAATACCTCTCAAAATTTTACGAGCCCCTATTAAGTCAGATAAATCCCTATAAACTCGGAGAAAAAAAGAGAAAGCTTGATATTGGCGAACATTATGCAAATAGGATATTGACATTATACAATCCTGATCTATCAGATCAAAAAAAGAACTTTTTGATCGATTATTTGGTTAATGGATGTCCCGACCATGGATATATTATAGATTACGATTTAATTTCCATTTTCTTGCCAAATGTTGAAAAATCTCATACTTTTGGAGAAGAATATGCTTTATGTCTAACGGAGTTGTCAAACCACATGATTAAAGATGATTACCAAAATGAGGTTATAGGCTTTATTCCTGCAATATCCATAAACTCAAATCTAACAAAGCGACAGCATTCCTCTCGAAACCGGAAAAATGAAGAAAACAACAAGCAAAAAGTTGAACATAGCCAAAACGAATCAAAGGGCCAATCAAAATAGAGAATTATTGGAAAAGATCATATTTTCAGACAGCCGTGCAATCATTAGAGTTTCCATCAAAAACTCCATTGACATAGTGAATGCCGAAAAGAAAGAAAGACTAAGATATCGTAAAAAAACAATTGAAGAAAAGGTAATCGCAGAGTTGATCAAAAGAAATGCTAATCAAACTTGAATCGATATTTCCGTCGATTCCCTGAATTGTCATCTCCCTTCAACCGGAAACATCCACCGACTTTGTTTGGGGTAATCCGGCCCGGCAATAAGCCAGGAATTTTTCCAGCCCTTTCTTTTTATCGGCGTCGAAATGATAGCTGATGCTCTCCTGCAGATAGTGCTGCATATCAGTGTTGTGATCCGATGAATGCATGTTCACCACTTCCGGAATATGATCGATCCCGTATTGCATCGCCCGGTCGAAGGCTTGTATAAACTCCCGATCCAGGGGGAGCCGGCTCAACCAGAGCGCATATACAAAGGGCAAGCCGGAGAATTCATACCACTCCCGTCCCAGATCCCATTGATAGGGAAAACGGTCCCTGTAGGTGATAGCACGGTCACCAATGATCAAACCGGCGGTATCATCCCTGATCAGATCTTCATAACCTTCCGAAGCATCTGAAAATTCAGGCTGATGGTGCCAGTGATTGGCCATGAGCACACGGATCAATTGCACGGAGGTTTTCGACTGGTAGTCGAGGTAGACCCTGCGGATCTTCTCCATCGGAACCTCGGCAAATAAACAAACCGTTTCTACCTTTCGCTCCGATCCGATACAATAATCGGATACGATCTGCAGATCCGGCTGATCCAGTAATGACGCGACAGGCGTTAATCCCATATCCACCTCCCCTGACCGGAGCTTAGCGGCCCCGATGGAAGGTATATCCAATGACAATTCGATCCGGTCCATCAGGCCGGAATGCTCCAATCCGTACAAAAAAGGCTTGGTATTGAGATAGGATACGGCTGTGATCTTGATCTTATCCATTCAGATGGCGGGTATCATTGAACAATTCGACCTCATAATTATCCCCCATGCCTTTCAGCTTATACAAGGAAAGATTCTGGTGGGTAAATCGATGCATATCCTTTAGGTCATAACCGAGTATAGTGCATAACAAAACCCTGATGGCACGCCCGTGGGAGCAGATCAGGACCTTCTCAGCCTTCCTTGACCGCAGGAGCTTCAAAAATTTGAGCTGCCTGACCTGGATATCGACAGGACTTTCCCCTCCCGCCACAGCGTTGTGGATATTCCCTTTTTTCCATTCCAGGACAAGGTTATAATAAATGTCTTTGGTACTCGCGCCGTGTGGCATTCCTTCATGGATCCCCCAATTGATCTCATCCAACTGAGGCAGGGCTTCAACAGGCAATCCTGCTTCAATAAACGGTTGAACGGTTTGTTTCGTTCGTTTGAGCGAAGAAATATAGATCTGGTCGAAGGACAAATGCCTGTATTGCTGGAAAAAAAGCATCGACTGCTGGATACCGGTACTATTCAGGCTGGAATCGACCCCTCTGCCCTGTACAATGCCCTTTTTGTTATAATCGGTCTCTCCGTGGCGAATAATGTAGAGTTCGTGCTTCATTGTTATCCGGTATAATGGGAAATGATACGCAAAAATCCGAACAAGGAATGATGATAAAAGAAGGTTAGCGATGCTGAAGGTTCTTTTTCATCATTTGGCATTCATCATTCTTCTTTCTTCATTTCCCAAAGCTTTATTTTAACTTGGAATCCTCGTGCATATCACGTTCCGGTAATCAGGTATATTAACGAACTACTGCTTTTTGATCAAGTGGAACCTCGAATGCATGG
>JANQFB010000539.1 GCA_028278085.1 Chitinophagales bacterium | reverse complement strand
TGATCATGGAGATCCCATTACCGAGCGTAAGATTGCCGAAAAGATATTGATAAATATTAGGCCTTTCGTGTACAAAATTGTGATAGGAAAGCACGGCACCGCTAACGATAAAGCTGGTGATGAACAGGACCAGAAAAAGTTCGGTTATCAACCGCTTCACGACACTATTATACCAGGGCAAATGCCTGTTCAGATACCTGATCACCGTTGCCAGTAAGCTGAATATCGAAACGGAAATGAGTACCGACAGGATGAAGTCGACGGAAGTATAGAATAAAAGGTTCCAGCCCTGGTGGGCAAGGTTATTATACAGGAAGTCTCTGGTCTTTATGAGTATTTGAGCGATGACCGCCAAGATGATCATGACAACGATCATCCATTTTTCAACCCGCATAATATTATGCATAATCAGATCTTTGACCTTTGTGTTCCAGGATGTAAAATAACCATTTTTGCCCGGTAAAACTATGCCTGCCTTCAATCGGCAACAGAAATCCCTTCCTGGCGGGTAAGGTTTTTTGAAGAATGGATTTTGGGGATGCTCAGGCTTCTACAAATTCCTGGAGATCGCGGTCCAGATATTCGAATACCAAATGAATGCGATCGCTTTTACCATTATTGATCACAGCATGCTTAACCGCATTATTGACTTCATAAGCAAATCCCTCCTTTAAATGATAGCGGACATTATCGATATAAAAGAAGGCCTGATCATTGGTTTGAAGGGGGATATGGATCTTATGGGGTATGATCCTGCTTTTTTGTCCGTCGATATGCGGTGGGATCACTTTTCCCGGCGGCACTTTGGCAAGCATTACCCTGGGAAAGAATCCCTTCCGGTAGCCATAGGGCTTTACGGCTTGTTGCATCAGCGGCTCCACCCGGTTTTTCCAGTGCGGCCAGCGGGAGGTTTCGAAATAACGGATCAGCTCATCACGTTTATCGGCAAATTTGAGAACGATATGTCGCGTTTGGCTTAAGGCTCTTTTATCCTTATTATAATTGGCAGCAAAATCTTCCTCCCTGTCCCATTCGGTCTCCGGCAGATCCAGCACTGCCTTTTTCAGGTCTTCGATAAAAACCTGCTCCAGCTCTCTCAGGCTTAGGGTTTTTCCAGGATTGATCTCCTGCCTGGCATATAGATCCGTGTTATCTTCCATGTTCCCTTGGCTACTATAAAATTATCAAATTATCCGGTATTCATGCTTATCGGAAAATAGTCATATGCTTGATCGGCTATACCAAAAGAACACAGGAATGACATGAACATATTATAAAAACATTTCTTTTAGAAGAATGTCTTGTTTGTTAGAATTTATATTTGTCCCTAAATACATGGGTTTTGTCACTAAATGGATAATTTTTATCACATATGGAGACCATTCTCCAAACATCAAGCGTTAAAATGATCAGGATGGCTGCAAAAAAGATAAAAAACAATGATCTATTAACCCAAAAAACAACGGAGGGAATTATTATGAGAACTTTTGCAAAATCTTTCAGCCTGGTTATCGCCACTATTATGATGATGAACGTTGCAGCGTTTGCCTCTCAAAAAGCTACAGTCGTAGACGTTTTACCTACCAAAGTGATCCTTGCCGAAAATGAAGACAAGAAGATCATCAAGATCATCAACGAAGACTTTGATGTAAAACTGACACCGAACGACATTATCACTTATGAAGAACAGTGTCCGAGAGAATGTTACAACCTGATGACCGGTATCGTCTACTGCCAGGCATGTAAATAATCGCAACTCAACCATAAGAAAAAAGGCTGTCCGTCAATTGTCGGGCAGCCTTTTCTTTTTTGATTTTAGTCACCTTGGTGTGGCTATGATTTCTTCCGGCATGTGCAGCCCTCTTCTTTCAATGATCCAAATTTTTATTCCTCCCAAGCTGATCAAGCATTTATCCTTCCCGCCTTTTCACTGTTATATGGAAATGCAGAATATATTTTAATTCCATATATTGGGATTTAACTCTGAAACGCTTTTGCCAGTAAAATCCTTAATAACAACGAATGCAATCTTTACATTTCAACCTTTCCGGCTTCAAGGGCGACAAGTTCATGGTCCGATCCAGCTTAAAAAGCTATCCCATTCATCAACATACCGCCGGCAGTCTGGAAAAAGCAAGGGCTGAATATCCTGTCCTGCGTCTTATTCCGGATGAAAAGATCACTCATTATATAGACAACGCTCCTTTACCTCAAAATCATGTTGTCTTAGTCGAGGTTCACCGGCATGATGATCCTGCTATGGCACCATTGCTTTACCATATCCATATCCCTGAAAAAGGACAAAAGGCCTGGCAGCAACATGTTGCAGAAAATGATGGGGAACGAATCCCGGAAATTCACCCCAAACTGACGCACTTGAATATCTCCGGACAAGAATTTGTCGATAAGGCAGGTACTTTTTATAATTATGATGTCGATCCGAAATTCCCGCCTCATATCAACAACTATATCGACGCTTTTAATACCGCAACAGCTTTATTGTTTCACCATAAAAAACTCTTAAACCTCAGTAAAGAAAATGGTTTTCTCGTTCCTTCCTATATTATTAATAATTGTATTTCCCCGGCGCTCAACCGGCATAACAGCCTGGTCAGTTATTTAGATATGGTCAAAGACGGCTGGTACAGCCTTGTAGCGGTGAAAGACCGGGAAGGTAAGCCCATGAAAGGAGCGGACGGAAAGATCCTTTACACCCGCAAGATCCGGGAGGAAGTTAGTAAAATTATGTTGCAACCGCTTAGCCTTGCTATTAACCTGGCACAAAACGCTACTGTCACGGAGAACCAGGTATGGTCGATCCAACAGGGCATCACTTCTTCCAGCTATGGTGCGGGTGATTCAACTCAACCCGAAGCAGCAGCGGCTGAGTCGAGCTACAACTGGGCTTTAAAAAATCTCACGCCCGGCTTTGGGTTGACGATCGATCCTGCCGTGAAATATACTCCCCCTTCCAATACCTGGTCTGCCAAAGGATTATGGTCTGCCGATGATACCGAGCAACCGTTAACTGCTGACTTGGTTTCTTCCTTATTGAAAAGCGAGTTATATATTCAGGTAAACGATAAATCCATGCCCAATGGCATCTTAAGGGCTCAACTGGTACCGGCGCCTTATTCGGCTGATGAACCGGTGAATTTTTATCCGAAATTGGAAGGTTCGGCTGTCGTTCCCCCGGTCAGCACCAAAGCGAATGGTACGGGATTCCTTACCCTGAATACCACCCAGACCGGTATAACCTACTCGATTATGGCTTATAATTTAGGCCCGGGCGCCACCGGGGGCATATACCGGGGTGATCCAAAAACAAACGGAAAACTGATCAGGGCTTTTGATATCAGCGATTTTGGAAGTGTGGAAATAAGCTGTAAGAATGCATACCTTCGTCATCTCAGCGCTTATGCCGTTTACCTCGATGCTGCCGGAAATCCTTTAACCCCGCCCAGCAATCTGCCTTACAATATGCCTGCATTTTTGAGGAAGCTCCTGACAACTGACCCAACGATCAGGTACCAGGAACTGATCTCTCCCACCGATACGATCTCCGGCATTCCGCTTAAGCCTGAACCAACCTCACTGGTTATCCCCGTATGGGAAGAAGTACAGCGCGTAGCGCTTCGATTCGGCGGCTTAGGGCAAGGCCCGTACGATCCTTATGTTTGCCCGGTCGGATCGATCATGACCACCGTGGTGGAAATTGGCATCCCGGTTATTGAATTGATTGCAGGTGACGCCATCGGCAATTCAGAAATGTTAAAAAACCTGCTGGAAGATAAGCAGGTCCTGTACAGCATAATTGCCGTTGGAGCGTTTGCACTTGCCGGACAAACCGCTGCCGATTTAGCGATCGATCAACATTCGAGATCTGCCCTGGTAAGCCTGGCCGATGAAATTGGTCCCTTGTTGCTGCAATCGGGATTGAAAGCATTCCTGGAAAAGGCCATTGCCGAAGGTACCGCGGAAAGGGCCATACCCATAGTGGACCTGGCATTTCAATTGCTTAGCGGCGCTGTTACCCTTGCCGAGATCGGCCAAACAACTGTGGAAGTGCTGGAATCCCCTTTTGTGTATAAAGCTGACATAACGCGAACGTTTAACCTGAATATTCAAATAGATCCAAGTGAAAAATACCATGAATTCCCACCCCTGGCAACCAGCTATTCGGTGAAGGTGCTTTACGATTCAGGCGCTACCGTTCCCGTTTATACCGGAAGCATCGATACTACCCGAAGTGAGCCGATCAAGGTTAATTTCAAAAATATCCCGGCAGGCGGTTTTATCCAGGTATTGGTCTTTTTTCATGCTTCGAATGGCTGGGTAGCCGGGCAAAACCAGGACCATTCATGGATCCCTGCCATGGGAACGGATGGAACGGATACCCTGAGCCTGAAGGTAGAGATCCAAATCAACAAGATCATCCCCAATAAAAATACCGTCTATACGCATCACCAAAAACTGGTTTATCAAGACGGTCGACATCAATGGCAACAAGCGCCAGCGCCAACGACCACAAGATCTTCCAAAGGCATCCATAAGATCCAGGAATGGAAAAGCATTAGCCTTGTTCAATTTTCGGGTATGGTGGCCTATAGCTGGATGGCCGATCTGCCCAATCCGAAAGGCGGCAGCGATATGCTGTTCACCCTTCAGAACATTTCATTCCTCCAGGATCCCCAGTCCGCTTATGCTTTACCTGATCCCGATAAAGGATTCCTGACGCCATTCGGTATATGTTATGATATCGCAAGTCCGTCGGATGGCAGCGGCAGGAATTTTTACATCGATCCTTCAAGAGGGAATTTCGATCCGGTTTCCAATCGGGCAGGGGGCTGTCATTTGCGGTTGGCGGAATTAATTTACGACGGCAGTAGCCTGCCGCCTGAGCTTCCGCTCGGAACCGATCAAAGCTGGGGCCGTTTCACCATACCCATGAACCGTTACGCCTTACACCCCCAAGGCTATGTCATCGGGATAAATATCGGTTACAATAAACTTTTCATTCTAAAATTACCCGATGCTGCCATGCCTGACGCCGAAGCTCCGATGCCACATCATGCCAGTGGGCCTGCCCCGGTGAATGCGAAAGCAAGGATCGGCTTGCTTAACGGTCCGGTTTCCGTTTGCATTGCATTGGATGGTAGGATACTGGTGTTGGAAGGTTATGGCAAAAGAATTCAGGCTTTTGACGTAAATGGCAACCCTGTTCCCTATTTCAAGCCTCCGAAAAACCTGGTCAATGAGCCTGACCTTATAGCAACGCTAGCGCTAGAAAGTGATATGAACCTGCTCGACATGTCGGTCGACTCAAGAGGTTATATCTATGTCCTGTATTACATTGGCACGGGTGAAACTGCATCGGAATATTTTCTGAATATTTACGAGCCGGACGGTACATTCCTGGTTCAAACAAAAAACTTTGCCGCTTCAAAAATAGCCATAAGCCTGCTCCAAACCATTTTTACCTTGAATTATGAAGCCTTGATCGGTGAAAACGGCAGAACAGAGCCATCGATCAGTCAATGGCTTCCTCCGGCACCGAACCCGGGTGATTAACTATAAATGATGAAAACATCGATCACAAAAATTTAAAATTATGTCAAGTTTTACATTCGCTGGTAAATTCGTGATCCAGGTTGCTGGTAACCATCAATATTTACAATCGGCTCAAAATGGGCCGGGTTACCAGGCCAGTGGTGATTCCGGATCTGCTGCCGTATTTGACAAATATCTCAATGACGACAATAATCTGCAATTAGCTCTTTACCAGCAAGGGAATCCTATCCTGCTTAAAGCAGCTAACGAAATCCAGGAACTGCCTGCGGAACTGATGGGCCTTCATCAACCCGGATCGGCAGATCCAAAAAACCTGCAGCGGTATATCCTATGCGCCGGTGATGGCGGTGAAGATCCTGCCCTGTTCGACCTGGTGCCCAATAAAAACGGAGAACAGACCATGCTGTTGAGTGTAGATGACCTTGGATATGCTTTTATTCCCGGGCCTTATATGCCAAAAGATAATTATTGGGTGTGTTGGGCAACGTTCAGCAATTATGTATATGAAGATAACCCATTATATGGAACCTTCCTTTTTGAGATGGTTACACCTTCACCCAAATCACTGATCCAAAATGAAGGATTTTGGGTAGATACGGATGTTTCTTATGTAAACCTGGAAAATGTGTTTACAACACAAGACAATCAAAATATGCTTCAAGCGACTAAAAATTGGACCGGTTCTGATTTTACCGGGACCAATTTGCGGAATAACGATCTTACGGGTGTCAATTTTAAGAATGCCAGGATAGAAGGGGCAGATTTTACCGGCGCTATTTTAGACCAGGTGGATTTTAGCGGTCAGGACCTGACGAAAGCAACCTTCTCCACCAATCCTAGTTTACGCGGGGCCATATTAAATAATGCCAACCTAAGCGGAATGGATCTGAGCGCTGCCGATCTAACCGGAGCAAAGCTTCAGGGCGCGAAGCTGGATCGTACTTATTTGCAAAATGCCGATATCAGGGGCGCGGATTTCAGTAAGTGCAATCTCCTGAACACTATCCTGCCCGAAGACCCCTTTTCAACCGATCCGGACCAAATGACCAAATTTGCAGATGCAACGATCTCATACAAAAGCCTGGGCAAAAACTGGAAATATCTCGACCTTACCAATGCCACTATTGAACTGCCGGAAAATAAAGAATTGGGGAATATAGATGCTCAATTCTCCACATTGGTTCAGGTCAATTTAGCAGGATGCGACCTTAGCAACGCAAACTTTATGAATACTACGCTCGGTGGGATCGATCTGACCGGCGCAACCCTGGTCAACGCCAGGTTCAACCATGCCCACATGGAAAGTTTTCAATTGGCCGAACAAGCATTCACGAACCCTGCGATCCTGACGAATGCCAATATCAGCGGCGCCGATTTCACAGGGGCTAACTTATGGGGGGTTAATCTCCAGGGCGCTTTTCAACTACATCAACGAGCCATTTTTAACAGCGCTATTCTCATCCTGACAAAATTTGATAACGCTTACCTGGTCGATGCTGATCTTTCAGGCGTAATGGGAAATAAGATGCAAGGGGTAAGCTTCTCTCATGCCTGCCTGGTAAATGCTAATTTTAAAGGTACCAATTGCGAAGCCTATACCTCAGCGGATGACAAAATGGTCCAATCATCTTTCACCTATGCTTCTCTTCAGGGCGCTTCTTTCAATAATGCTACGCTTGAGAATACTAATATGGATTATGCCATTTTGTCTTTCAACAGTACATTTGAACAATTGAAGGTAACCGTTAAACTCGACGGGAAAAAGGTTACCGGACCAAATTTCACCCAAACCAATTTAGACGGGGTGGTATGTTATGGGGTAAGTTGTCCGGATGTTTCTACCATAGGGGACTGTAATGCCACTGCAAATGCCTGGCATACGCCAAATACCGTTCACAATGAATGGCCGGTTCCTCCGGGGAATAGCGGGGATTAAGATCATTGAACCCGCCCACTCAATTCCTTTGCTAACGGTATTCAGGAGGAAGGTTTTGCCTGCCCCTCCCGGAACATCGGGAAACAAATAACAATAGCCGTTATTTGTCTTATTTATTCCGGTAGGATCACAAACTTACCCGAAGACCTTTGACGTCCGTTCTCTATCGCTAAGACGTATACCCCAGGTGACCAGTTTTGAACATCGATTTGCAACCTGTCCGAATTCGAAGCCCCAGTTAAATTATCTTCATAAACCAGACCACCTAAAACATTGGTAATCCGGATAATGGAAGGATGATCCTGGTCGGCTGTCCGGAATACATTCAATTGGCCGGAGGCAGGATTAGGATAGATCAGGAAAGCTTCCTCATCGGCGTTGTCTGCATCTTCCAGGCCAAGAACCGGGTTAAAAGGTACATCATTCACATTTCCACCCCCATCACTGAAACGCTGCATAAACTCCTGGAAATATTGATTGGCATGATCCTGGCTGTGAATAATCAGCGTATTTTCATCGTTACGGGTATTGGCGCTGGTCGACCAGTTATGCGATCCGGTAAGGATAATAGGATCGGCCAGGCCGTTATTCGGATCGACGATCAGGTATTTATGATGCATATCACCCGGCACACCGTCGTGTAAAAAGAAGCGGGAGCTCCCATTCGTGCTGTTGGCTAACACCGAATAGGCAAACCCTTGCCCGGCAGAAGTATCTTCCACAACGCCGGCGGCGAATATACCGGCATCGATCTGGTCTTCGATCTCAAAAGAGATCCCGAAGCGGGTATAGGCAAAGATGGCCAGGTAAAGATCATCATCGGCATTATTGATCGCATCTTTGATCTTTTGTTCCGTATTGTCGGAAGGACTGAAATACAATTCCACTCTTTTGCCGTCGATCACGAATTCATGTGGGATATTATCCGTTTTGTCCGGTCCGAATTTATTGCTCAGCAATTCTTCAAATTCGATCAGGTAAGCTTTGGCCAGCGTTTGGTCCTGGATGATCACCACATTATTGGGATCACTGAGGATCTGCTGATTGGTAAAGTTCAATGAACCGGTCCATACTGTTGCTTTTGCCGGATCATCCACATCTCTGATAATAAATTTATTGTGCATTTCTCCATAGTCCTGCCCGGTTTTGGATTTCATTTTTGTGATCCCGGCGTTCAGTAGATTATAACCCAGGTTTCCCGGATCCGAGCTAACGATCACCCTCACGGTAACGCCCCTGCCATGGGCATTGTTGATGGCATCTACGATCCCATTGTTATCATCCATATTGTAAATGGCAATATCGAGTGTGTTTTCCGCCTCATCGATATATTTGATGAGCGTATCCTGGATCGAATTATTCAGGTAAACCGCCGGTGTAATGAAATTAAAGGAATTGTCGACCGGATTATTGAAATATACTTTTATCTCCCCTGACGATTCCGATATAGTTGCCATCATGGCCGCCGCAAAAGAAGTATCGTTACTGCTTCCCACAGAAGCGGCTTTAATGTGATAGATCGTTCCGGGGGTTAGTCCGGTCAGGTCGATGCTATGGCTGGTGCCCATAGCCGGATCAGTTTCGGTGCCCAGCTCATAGGCATCGGTTTCTCCGTAGAAGACAATGGTATTACCGTCGTTATCCGTGTCGAATTCAACAGTAAACCCGGTTTTTGCAATATTCGTTTGCCGTAGCACGGAACTGATTCCCGGGCCTTCCGTTCCGATATCTGTAGTCGCCCGGGGCAATATCTGGTAGGTGCCCTGGTATTCCCCCATCAATCCGGTCAACGTAAAAGCCGTTACCGGAACAGGGGTAGATGGCAGGTTTGTACTGTTATCGATCCGCATTTCACCGCTGTTCGATCCGTCGTTGATCGTATAATTGGTTCCGCCGCTGAAGGTACCACTGGCGCCATCGATGGAAACCTGCTCGACTGTAACGAGCAATCCTTCGTTGGCTTCCGTATAACCCGAGCCGATCGTGATGACCTTCGGGTCGACATTAACACCCGACATAATGACCTGTACATTGGTTACGGGATCCATTTCCAGCAAACCCTTAAAGTCTTTCAATTCCCCGGTAATCTCGATACTATCGCCTCTCACCAGGGATGATACTTCCGGCGAATAAGCCGCCAATCCACCTGTCGGATCCTGAAAATATCTTAGGTCACCGGTAAATTCTCCCGGCCCATTGGTAACAACACCCCGCACCGTAACGGTAGCGCCGGCTCCCTGTGCCCGTGCATCGGAAATGGTAATTTGAGCTTTTAGGTGACTGATGCTGCAAATGCCCATCAATCCCAACATAATAAGGAATTTCCTCATGACAAATAATTTTTAGATTACTTAAGAATTACCTTTTCAACAGTGCGGTGGTTCTGAGTGGAAACCTTAACAAAACAGGTTCCTATTGGTAATACTTCAACGCTAATTGATTTAGTATTAAGACCTCCCTGAACGGTAAGGTTTTTAAATGATAGAACTTCTTATCCTAACAAATTTACAATATCCAAATCAATTTGTGTGGGTGAGGGTGTTAATATTTCAATATTTAGGATATCACCGGCGGGCTTAGGATATATGCAGGTTTGCATAACAACCCGGATGTAAACAAAAAAGAAGCGCTGGTATCAGTAATACCGCGCTTCTTCCACAAATAAAATGACAAAAAAATGAGTTCAATTTTAAGGAAGCTTTGCATATTCACAAAGCACAGAATGATTTTCATTTTTTTGCAACCAACTTACAGGCAACTGTTAATTTGGGTTATCTGTTGCTTATAAGTTAAACCAATTGTCAGGTCTACGTATTAACTTATATAAATATAGAGGATTGAAAGCCGGATATCAAGTTTAATGATTTAACGGCCTGTTAGCGGGGATGAACGGGATGAAAATGCCTATATCAGGTGCTATTCTTCAGGGGTTTCCAGCGCCTTTTTGCCCAAAACCTTGAATTCCGTACGCCGGTTCAACTGCCTGCCTTCGGGATTATCCGTACCATCCGGGTGTTCGTTCGGGGCAATTTGCACGGTTTCTCCGTAACCTTTGGGAACGAGGCGATCTTGCTCCACACCTTTTCGGATCAGGTATTTAACCACACTTTCCGCCCGTTTTTGAGAGAGTTTCAGGTTATAATCCTCCTCACCCCGGTTGTCGGTGTGGGAGCCTATCTCAATGATCAGATCCGGGTTTTCCCTGATCATACGGGCAAGGGTATCGAGCGATCCCAGTGATTCATCCCTTAAACTAAACTTTTCATAGTCGTAGTAGATATTCCTCAGGTTATAGGCCGTGTTGAATTGCAGCTTTTTCACCAAAATGTTAACGGAAAGGGTATCGGAGGTTTCGCTGCTGAGGGTGCTTACTTCGACGAAATTCGAAAAATACCCTTCATTTTTGGCATTCAGCTTGTATTCGTTGCCAGGTTTCAGGGTGAAGAAAAATGATTCGGCTCCGTCTAAGGTGGTGTCTGTTGTCAGCAGGATATTGTCTTTGATCGAATCTTTATCATACACAAACAACGAAACCAGCATGTTCTTCAAGGGTGTTTTAGCCGGATCATCTTCCCGGTAAACATAGCCCTTGACGGCGATCCGCACCGGCTGCAGCCATTCGAAGGTGTAAATATCATCACAGCAGGTCTCACTTTTAAGGGCCAGCGACCCTTTCCGGTTCGATACAAGATATCCTGTGGTCTGATCCTTATTGATCACATAATAGGTATCATCGGCGCCGCTGTTAATGGGATGGCCCATGTTTTCGGGGGTGCTCCATTTAGTATCGCTTCCCTGTGATTTAAACAGGTCGAATCCCCCCATACCGGCATGCCCCATCGAACTGAAATACAACGTCTTGTCAGAAGATTCATAAGTGGGTGTGATCTCATCTTTCGGCGTATTGACTTTCCTGCCCAGGTTCTTGGATTTTTTAAAATTCCCTTTCTTATCACTGACGGAATACCAAATATCCTTGCCACCCCTGCCACCGGATTTGTCTGACACATAAAACATGATATCCTTTCCGTCTTTATAGCTGCCGATGGCCGGTTGAGTACTGGAAAAGTTTGCGCCGTTGATGTCGCCTCCTACAGCTTCAGGCGCCCCCCAGGAACCGTTATTGTACTTGCTCACGTTGATCTCACAATGCAATTGGTTCTTGTCGTCAAAGTAGCATTTGGAAAAGAAAAAGCGCTTCCCATCCGGCGAAAAAGCACCGTTCCCGGTATGGTATTCCGCATCGTTAATGGGCTGGCTCATCAGCTCGCCAGGGCCCCACTGATCGCCTGTTTTTACCGATTGGAAGAACTGTATCAGCGGTTCAGGGAATTTATCATCCCGGATGATAACCGTGTCGGATCGTATGCCGGCATAGATCAATGCACTATCACCCATGGGTAATGGCGAAATTTCGGTATAAGCGGAATTGATATTGTTTCCCGGATGGCTGACCACCACTTTTTTGGGGTTTTTCAGATAACGCAGCGCCAAATCACAGCCATGTGCCATTATTTTAGCTTCTTTTTTCAAAACCGAAGCATTGGGACCCCGGTAACTCCTTTGGAAGATCTTGAATTCTTTGCGGGCCTTTTCATAAGATCCGTTGCGCTTCATCATATCGGCATAGCTCAGCTTGGCTTCCGGATATTCCCACTTATCTGCCAGCTCGATCAGCCTTTTGTAATATTCTTCGGCGTTTTTATAATCCCTGGCATATTCGTATGACATGGCCACATGATACAAGGCATGTTTATGACCGGCTTGAGATTCCAGCACTTTTTGATAATAATCAATGGCATCGTAATAATGGCCCTGCTCGAACAACTGGTCGGCCATTTTAAGATCTTTGGTTACCGAAGCCATACTTGCCGGGATACTCCAGGTCAATATCCATACTATCAGGGCAATTGTCTTAACTTTCATCATAATCTATAACTATCCGGGATAATTTTTTTCGTGCAGGCCTTTTGACCTTAGATCCTTCGGCAGGGGACTTGTTTTCTGATGGAAATGGCTTCAATAAAGCCGGTATAGATGAGCGAAATTTCATAGGCGCCTTTGCCACGGCTGAGTTCTCTTAATCCGGAGATGTTAACATCATAACTGAATCCGACATCAAACCGGCCATAATGGATACCGGTCAATATGATCAGGGCATCCGATTGAATGCCGCTGCCCAGGTTTTTATCCCAGGTCGACATACGGTAGCTGCTACCCAGGTACAAGGTAGTTGTCGACGGGGCCAGGGTATATCCCAACAATCCTGACAAATTCAGTTCCTGGGATTTAGCCTGGTTCATATAGGCGATCTTGGGCAAAACCGAAAGATTTTCATTCAGACCAACCCTCAGCTCGGCATGTCCGATCATCCGGCGGTCCAGTTTAGCCGCTCCATTATCAATAAAGGATTCATTAGGCGTGGTTAAATGTTGAGCTGCAAAGCCGATCGTATAGCCCATTTTTTCATTCACCTGTGAGGTGAAGGCCAGTCCGGCCTGGAAATCCGGAAATCCAACAGAATTGCTGGTACCGGTTTCTCCGGTCGGCAGGCTGGTATTAAACCCGCTATCGTCAAACTGATTTTCAAAGGTCAGTTGGTTAAAGTCCAGGCTTTTTTGCTGGTAACCGCCGGAAATACCGATCACAAACCGGCTCGTTTCTTCCGGGTCGACATAAGTGTGGTACGCCAATGCAATATTCAAGGCATTGGAGGTTAGGGTCCCATTGGCGGCATTGTCGGTAAAGAGGTTCAGGCCCACGCCTAAAAACCCGGTCGAAAGGCTTTGTTCCAGGACCTTGGTATCGAAAAATCCGGAGGAGGTAACAAAAGGGACTTCAATACTCGACCATTGATTGCGGTGGATAAGGCCTGCCCGGTATTTACCGTCAAACAAGCCGGCCGCAGAAGGATTCAGGTTAAAGGGCGCCGCATAATACTGGGAAAAATGAATGTCCTGTGCCGATGTAAAACGGATCAGTCCCAGCATGATAAATAATAATAGGATCCTTTTCATGGGATAGGCTTATCTGATGAGGGTTACCGGTCCTTTCTCGTTAATAATGTCTCCGTTGGATAACTTGGCATTCAACTGGTACACATATACCCCCACTACCTGAGGCTTACCTTTGTAGGTTCCATCCCATCCGACGTTGATATTGGTCGTTTCGAATACGATCTCACCCCACCTGTTGAACACCCGGAATGACAGCAACTCGTCCACCCCGGTACCCAACACTTTGAGCTGGTCGTTTTGGTTGTCATTATTAGGGGAAAATGCCGCCGGTACCCCATAATTTCCGGGATCCTTGGGCTGCACATGTACCCGGTGGATAACCGTGTCGAAACATCCGTCGTCGTTTTGCACGATCAACCGGACATCAAATCCCCCGGCGCTGGTATAAGCATGGACCGGGTTGGTTTCCGTGGAAGTTGTTTGATCGACATCGTTAAAAAACCATAACCAGGAAGCGACATCCGACCCGGTGTAGGTGAATTGTATGTTATCGTCTTCATAGATCGTTGTATCGGACGATCCTGAAATACCGAACTCGAAATCCGCAACCGGTTTATCTCCTTCGGCCACAACAATAATGTCGGAAGTATCGGTGCATACACCCCCGAAGATCACCCGGTATTCGCCGGTCTGATCGGCGATATAAACGGAATCCGTGGCCCCCGGAATATCATTACTATCCAATTGCCATTGAATATCCTGTGCAATGTTCGAGGCTAAGGCAACAGACGCTCCGGAGCAGATGATCGAATCACCGGAAACCGATAAGGGGGTTCTGCTTTCGATGGAAATATCTGCCGTATCCCTGAAGGTGCAATTATCACTCGTTTCTACGGTCAATACGATCTGGTAAGTCCCAGGACCGATAAAATTGTGGTCGAGGGTCGGATCGCTGCCGAGGGTGGTGCCGTCTAGTGTCCATTCCCGGCTGGTGATCGTACCGGTGGAAGAGCTGCTGAATGTAATCGTCGCTCCTTCACAGGCTACGGTATTGGCAGGGCTGACATTCAGGTTGATATCCGGCAACTGGCTTACGGTAAATACCGCCGAAACGCCGCCACAACCATCATATGACTTCAAGGTATAATCGCCGGGCACTTTTACCCAGATCATCGGATCGGTTTGCCCGGTGGATATTGAATTGCGGAACCATTCCAGGGTATCCCCACCGGCTCCGGTCAGTTGAACGGAATCACCGGGGCAAAATACATTATCACCGGTAATGGTAGGGGCGCTTAAAGGATTGGTTACAAATAAGGTATCCGAAATACCCCCGCATCCGTCATAGGCTTTCACCAGGTAAGCGCCGGGAACCGTAATTTCGATCACCGTATCGGTCAAACCCAATGAATTGCCATCCAAAAACCATTCGACCGTATCTGCTCCGCTTACCGTCAGGGTGATCGTATCATCGATACAGAGTACGGTATCACCGGATATGACCGGGAATACGGTTGCCGGGTTAGTGATCGTCAAAGTATTGGAATTGACCGGACAGCCATCGTAAGAGGTGACCGAATACTGCCCGGGATCGAAAACCCAGATCGGTGAATTGGTAGCGCCCATAGGAATACCGTTGAAAAACCATTCGAAATTAGTGGCCCCGATTTGTGAGATCTGCACGGAATCACCGATGCAGATGGTATTTCCTCCGCTAACGGTAGGCGGCGTGCCGGGCGCACCTACAATTACATTAAAGGTATCGGATTCTCCGCCGCAATGATCGGATACTCTCAGGGTATACTTACCAGGGGTGCTGACCAGGATCGTATCGTCGGTTAATCCGAGGCTATTGCCGTCTAAAAACCATTCCAGCGTATCGCCGCCCAAACCGATCAATTCAGCCTGTTCGCCCGGACAGATCAAGGTATCACCGGTGATGAAAACCGGCAGTGTATTGACAACATCTACAAAGGTATGCTCGACAAACTGGCAGCCCTGGGTGGTAATGACGGTAAGTTCTACCATATAATTTCCGGGCTGGGTGTAAGTATGATTGACCACCTGGCCGCTGCCGTTGGGGGAACCGTCATCAAAATCCCAATCCCAGGATTGAATGCCGCCGGTGGTATTGTCGGAAAATAATATGGATCCCCCGACACAGATAACCGTATCGCTAACGATCAGCCGCAGGCGCATACTATCCAGCCATCTTTGGTTGTTCGGGGAGTTGGCCTCTCCCGGGCTGTCGAACATGTCGGCGTCCATGGCATTCCAATTGGCCTGCACATTGAAGTTGCTGGAAACGTTATTCCTGAACTGGAAAGTTTTATTGCTTCCGCTGCCGGCAAAGTAGGTTTTGGTAACCGGTGGTCCGATACCGCCCCATCCGATCGCCTGAAAGGAACCGGTATCATCCGGAAAAGGCCTGATCGTCTGAAAAAGGTCGTTACTATTGGACATCCCCAATAAATTCCATTGAGAGGCGCCTGAATTGGGCACACCGGGTGTCGACCAATAGGAACAGGCGGAAGCGCTGGGGGTATCGATCACTTCAATAAAATAACCGACTTCATTGATCGGCAGGATATAGATCCTGTCCTGGTTGACGTCCGTGGGATCATCCGCACCCGATATAGCCGGGTTTTTGTCGGTCGGGTTATATAACAATATGATAGAGCCCGACGGGACACATTCCCAATTGGGTATGGAATCGAATTTATAATGCCCCGGCGCAATTCCTTTACCGGTACTACATCCGTAATTCCCGCCGTTATCATCGATCACCCATCCCCGGATATCCTGGGTCGTGCCGGGGGTGCCGAAAACAACGAGTTCCACAAATTCCTTGAAACCATTGGGCCCGTTACTGACTTCATTAACGATGATCTGCGCTTTGCCGGTATGTTGCAGGATCAGGCATAAACATAAGGCCAACAGGAATTTCAGGCTTATATAGTATATACGGCTCATGCTAAGAATTGGCAGGTGGATTTTGAATGCCTTTCAAATACCTAAGATTACAAATCTAACTAATTCTATAGAATTATTTTGTTAACCATTGATTAAGTTCGGGTGAACTACCGTGATGGGCTGCATACATTATCTTAACCTGTCCATCGATTGTAACAGCTTTTCATCCTTGCGTATACCCTGGATAGCCAACAGGATAAACACGATGGAAAAAAACGGCAACAACAACCCGACTTTAAAACTAACCTCGAACATTTCTGCCAGCGGTGAGTCGAATTGCTTGCTGTAATAATAGATCAGGCCATACAAGAGCAGGATGACCACAATGGTTATCCAGGCTAATCGTTTCTGAAGGGTTCTTTTATGATGGAAAAAAATGGCGATCAGGGGTATCAACGCTGCGACTACAGTTGTCATGATCAAAATGCTGTTATGCATGATCGTGAACTCCTGGACCTTGCCTTCCATCCCTGTCATATTCAGATGCGCTTCCCATAATGGGAATAGAAAAAGCAATCCGGCGCATAAGGCTGAAAACAACAAATGGAGGGATTGTATCCGTTGGATCATACCGCGTAATTATTCCCACAATATTATAATATTCCGGTGAAAGTTTTTCTTTTTAACACGGATTCTTGCCCATTACTTACCCCACAACAGCCAGGCCGGCGTATGAGCACACTTTACCGGAAGTTTTGGATGTAAACGTACAGAAGCACCGGTATTATGGTTAATTTTGCTGCCAAAACAAAGCTAATAACCATGAAAAACACCTACGTCATCGATGCCGTCAGAACACCTATTGGCCGGTATGAAGTCGCAGG
>JANQFB010000459.1 GCA_028278085.1 Chitinophagales bacterium | reverse complement strand
GGTACATACCTATGGATCGAATGCGGATTACCTGGTCGGATTGACCACCACCAACGATCATTGCCAGAATAAGATCACCAAAACCATCGATGTGAATGTAGGGGTAGCGGAGATCGATCCGGGGATCGACTTCCAGGTCAGCCCTAACCCGGCTATCGATGCCTTACAGATCGCTTTTGGCCATAATGCCGATATCAAAGAAGTTTCGATCAAGAATCTCTTGGGCGAAACGGTCTATATAACGCATACCATACCCGCAAACAGGTTTTCCGTCGATATCCGGCACCTGGAATCAGGCCTCTACCTGGTTACAGCAGATACCGATATCGGCCGTATGACCCGGCGGGTGGTGATCAGCAAATAGCGTTCATTGGAGGATGAATGACTGGGAGGTTGTCCGCCAAAGCGCGGGTCAACCTCTTTTTTTGGGTTCAGGCCGATTGCCTGGTAAGCTGCTCCTCCAGCCAGGTTTTTTCCGTTACATGCTGTATGGCCGATAATTCTTCTTTTAGGTGATCGGCTTTAACCGCTTCCCCCGGCGATAGTTGAAAGATCTTACGGGTGAAATAAACAAAGTTGAGATAGTTTTTCCGGTGATAATCCGAGATCAGCTTGTTCCTTTTCAAGTAGATACCGAAGCTGTCGATCATGGAATATAGCAGCTCGACCTCCTCTCTTTCATAGTAGATCTTGAGCAGCATCGTGCGGGCATCGAGGTTATAATAAAGGTCATCGAACTCTACCTGTTGGAGTAATGGCAACACTTTGTCATATTCCCTTCGGTAGAAATGATACCTGGCCCGGTTGTATATAAAGGCATTTTCCCGGTGCGTAACCGGGATCAGGGCTTGGTAATCATGGATAAAATCAAATACCCAATCGAATTCGTTCAGTTTCAAACCGGTGGTTACGATATTTTTATAATGCCAGGGCGAAAGCTGACGGTTGTCGAGCATCAGCTCTTTGGCCAACGCTGATTTATAAAGCGAGAAGATCTCATCCAAAAAGCGGCTTTTGCCGGCATTGATCTTTTTGATGCAATAGTTTTGGGCATAAGTATACATTTCAAATGCTTCCTCCCTGGGAAATTTATCCGCATTCCGCTCCAATAACATTTTGAGCTTGTCGAAATGCTCTTCCTGTTCATGGTCCATCAAGGTCATCAGGATCTGGTAATAGATCGCTATAGCCGGGATAAATTCGTAAATGTTTTTTTCCAGGTGGGATAAGATCTCATCCATTAAGAGGATATCGTACTCGAAGGCTGTTACATTCCTGAAATTCAGGATCTCGCAGCAATATTTTAGCTTTTTGATCAGGTAGTAGATGTCGAGGCTTTCTACCGCCAGTTGGATATTATGTTCATTCAGTCTTTTCTGCTGCTGAGCGCTGTAAGTGGCATATTCGGTCTCCAGGTGATGTTGCTGGAAATAGAAATTCGCGTCCCGGTAGGGCTGTATGGTTTGCAGGGATTTGCTCTTGTTATAGGTTTTTTCAAAGTTTTTGGTTAACCCGCGCCTCCGGTATTCCTGCAGCAGTTGTATTTGCTGGGAAGCTTCATTGTTCCGGAAACCACTTATTTTCAGAAAACCGTTCAGCAAGTGGAGAATTTCACTGATCAAATGGCGGATAACAAGATCATCGTAGCTTTTACCTGGAAAAAATTGGTTAAAAACAGTCTCCTTATTCAAAGCTTTATGGCGGTAAATGGGGGCATAGCGAAGGATATGATCCGTTAGGCGGATCAGCTTTTGGTTTTCGTTGAAATAGGGTGAGCGGATATATTTTTTGAACTGGTTAAGCTCCTTGGTGCTCAACGTTTTGAGCAGTTTAATGAGTTTGCTGTTTTGCATATCGTGCTGACAAATGATTAATTTTTACGAAAATAACCGACAGTTTCATTATATAAGATATCGATAAATCTAAGTAATAATAAGGAATTAGGATAGACATATGGTTGAAAATTATTTCTTGAATTACCGACAAATTAAAAAAATTGTTCTTGATTTGCAAAGCACCGGCGTCTTATTTTTACCTTGTCGAAACCAACAGATTAGAGCAGGAGGTAAATTATGCGTTTAACAACATTTAATATGAGTATCATGAAAACGACGATTATCAGATGGATCATCTTGAAAACCTTGATGATCATGAGCACTATTCCAGGCATTTCACAAGTAGGTTTTGAGGAATTGGATGCGAATAATATCAAAGCCCGTATTAATGCCAATGGCGTATTATTTTGGGACACGGTGAGCCAACCGGTATTCCGGGTTCCGAAAGACAGCCAAACCAATACCATATTTGCAGGAGGACTGTGGGCCGGTGGTATAGATCCCGGAGGAGTTCTGCGGTTAGCCGCTCAAACGTACAACCAGAATGGGGATGATTTCTGGCCTGGCATACTCGATTCTTCCGGGTCTATCATCCCACCGGTATCACAGCAATGGAATGAAGTCTGGAAAATATCCCGGACAGACCTCAATGCCTTTTTGTCCGATGCCAGCGATGGTTCGATCGATAATGCCATTCCATCGTCGATATTGGACTGGCCGGCAACCGGAAATCCCCACAATCCGATTGCCGGGAACCAAGAGGCAGCACCATTTGTCGATGTAAATTTCGATGGTGTCTACAATCCCCTGGATATGGATTATCCTTTGATCAAAGGCGATCAGATGTTGTGGTGGGCTTACAATGATCAATTGACCCATACGGAGTCGGGCGGCAATGCAATTGGCATGGAGATCCATTGCAGCGCCTATGCTTTTGAAAGTACGGATTCTGCCCTGAACAATACCATTTTTATGAATTACCGGTTGATCAATAAAAGCGGTACAGACCTGGATTCCTTTTTTGTCGGCAAATGGGTGGATTTCGACCTGGGTTGTTTTGATGATGATTATGTAGGCTGTGACACTTTGCAAAACAGCTTCTTTGCCTATAACGGGGATAGTATTGACGATGGCTGTGTTTCGGCTTATCAGGAAATCGTACCGGTTCAATCCCTTACCTTTCTGAACCGGAAAATGTCGGCATTTTTATACTATAATAATGATTTCTCTGTTACCGGAAACCCTCAAATTCCTCAGGATTACTACGGGTACATGACCGGTACCTGGAAAGATAGCCTGCCCTGGGAATGGGGTGGGGATGGTTACGCGGAAGGAACATTCCCTACTAGACATGTGTTTTCCGGTTATCCTGGAAATCCTATCCCTTCATTATGGTCAGAATGCAATGAAGGTAACACTCCTGGAGATCGCAGGGGATTGGGTTCCATTGGTCCGTTTGATTTTAACAATGGCCAACAGATTGATATGGATGTTGCATACATCACCAGTTTCCCTTATGTGAAATATGATGCTTGTTTCTCCTCTAATTATGTTTGGAAACAAAGAAGATACATTCAGGAATATTACGACTGCCCCGGAACGAACTGTGTCTGGCCCGGTGATGCCGACAATAACGGGGTCACCAGTATGTGGGATCTTCTTCCCATTGGGATCGGCTTTGGTAGCTCCGGCTCATTTCGGAACAACGCTTCTTATGCCTGGTATGGCCAGAACGCTGATGACTGGGGGATAGTATTTTCATCCGGAGCGGATTACAAACATGCCGATAGCGATGGAAACGGCATCATCGATTTCACGGATGCTTTTGCTATCTACTTGAACTATACGCTGATACATAATAAAGCTTCCGGATTGAAAGGTGGCCCGGACGATCCGGCCTTATTTGTAGATATTCAACAGGATACCGCCTTTACCGGCACAGCATTCGATGTGGATGTACATCTGGGCACTGCCGATATACCGGCTGACAGCGTACATGGGATAGCCTTTTCCCTGCTGTATGATCCGGCTTTGGTCGATACCAACGGCATTACCGTCGATTTCAGTAAATGCTGGATCGGCGACAGCCTCAGTACGATCACTATGTACAAAGATATCTACCATATAGGTAGGATCGATATCGGGATCACCAGGATCGATCAGCAGAATATTTCCGGGCATGGGATATTGGTGGAATTAAAGATCGTGGTGATCGATAATATTGAAGGGAAATATAATCAAGTGTTGAACATCAGGCCCGATCAGGTGAAAATGATCGACAGGGATGAAGCTGATCGGCCGTTCAATGCTGAAACCGACTCTATATTTATCCTGGGCAACGGTCCGGTGATCGACAAGCATGCAAGCTTTGAGATCTTCCCGAACCCGGCAAATGATGTGGTGATGATGAAATATCCTGGCATTCGGGCAAATGATATTCGCTTCGTCAATATCCTGGGCCAGGTTATCCATCAACCGGAAAGCATACCGGAAAACCAGGCTGTTATTCCGGTAAGCCATCTCGAACAAGGCTTGTATTTTGTACAGCTTCGTACGGATCAGGGAACGGTTACCCGGCGTTTGATCATTGGCCGGTAATACATGGCAGCCCGACCAACAATAGTTTGGTCACCATATATGTTTACCAAAGGAATGATATAGCGGGGAGGCTGATCTTACCATCAGCCGGCACTATTGAGGATCTATTAAATGGTAAACAAAAGGATACCGGCCTTCATTGGGCTGGTTTCCTTTTTTTGTTGGGAGCATCCCACACCTCTACAAAATATGAATCAAAACCCGTCGGATATCAAGCCAGCAGCCCCCGACATCAATATCACTTGTGATCAGTTTGTGGTTGGAGTAAATTAAGGGTTATAATAGGAGGGTAGCTTATCCCTGCGTTCAGGTGGTGGAATGCATCATAAAACATTGAGGAGTAACCGGGTCTTGAAGTACCGACCGTGATATAGCTATTTAGCTATGTCACGGTTTTGGGAATGGGGCTGTCCAAAAAGGTAAAAGATGATTCAATTGACAAAAATTTGACACCAATAATCCCTTCCTTCGGAAGGGTATAGGGTTGGGTTAATAAACACACCCGTCAAATTTTTGTCAATTAGCCAGTTTTTTAGACAACCCCTGCGGAATGGCCTCGAATCGGAAATCCCGGTCCGTGAAATAAGCCAATATCCTGGGCAAGGTATACATGAGCTTCTCCCTGGCCTTCTTGCTGTCATGCAAAACAATTACAGATCCGGGTTCCGCATTCGAACGGATATTGTCCAAACACTTTTCCGGGCTTAATGCCTGGTCGAAGTCGCCGGCCAGCACATCCCACATGACGATGGTATATTGGTTGTTCAGATGTTTGTATTGTCCGGGCCGGAGTTTGCCGTAAGGCGGACGGAACAGATCGGAAGCCACCAGGGTCCGGCATTGCTCTATATTCTCATAGTATCGTTCGTTTTTCGCATGCCAACCGTTCAGGTGGTTGTAAGTATGGTTGCCGGTACCGTGGCCGGATTGCAGGATCGCCTCGTAGATTCCCGGGTTCTCAAAAACATTCTCTCCTACACAGAAAAAGGTGGCTTTTGCCTGGTAGCCTGCCAGTTGTTCCAATACCCAGGGGGTAATTTCCGGTATCGGCCCGTCGTCGAAGGTCAGGTAGAGGACCTTTTCCCGGGTGGGGTATGACCATATGGCCTCGGGCATGGTGCGCCTCAATAATTCGGGTGTTTTTGCAAAATACATGGGATCCCGGTGGGGGGTAAAATTAGCATAAATGCGGGGAAGTCTGAAATTTTAGACCCTTTGCCTATCCGGGCTCCCTCCTACTGCATGTTCGTGATAAATTGCGTAATTTTGTGGCTATTTCACACGATCATGTCCGGAAATCCAAGAGTAAGATTTGCCCCCAGTCCCACAGGGCCGTTGCATATCGGCGGGCTTAGAACAGCCTTGTATAATTATCTCTTTGCCAAAAAGCAGGGAGGTGTATTTATCCTGAGGATCGAAGATACCGATCAAACCCGCTATGTGGAAGGAGCAGAAGCCTATATTACCGCTGCTTTGAACTGGTGTGGACTGGAATACCAGGAGGGTCCGGACAAAGGCGGAGAATATGGCCCCTACCGTCAATCGGAGAGAAGCGGGCTTTACCGGGAATATGCTGCTGACCTGGTAGCTTCGGGACATGCCTATTATGCCTTCGATACCCCGGAGGCCCTGGAAAACAAACGCGCTGATATGAAAGCCAAAGGCATTCCCGCCTGGCAGTATGACCATCGCACAAGGGGAGAAATGGACAACTCCCTGACCCTGCCGGACGATGAAGTACAACGGAGACTGGCCGCCGGGGAACCGCATGTGATCCGTATCAAAGTTAACCCTGATGAGGAAATAACCATACAGGATCAGATCCGGGGCGAAGTGAAGGTGATGAGTAAGGAGCTGGATGATAAAGTATTGATGAAGGCAGACGGTTTACCGACTTACCATATGGCGAATGTGGTCGACGACCGCCTGATGCGGATCACGCATGTGATCAGGGGCGAAGAATGGCTGCCATCCACACCGATCCATGTTTTATTGTACAAATACCTGGGATGGGGCGATGAGATGCCGGAATTTGCGCATCTTCCTTTGATCCTCCGGCCCGACGGGAAAGGCAAGCTCAGCAAACGGGATGGCGACAAAATGGGTTTCCCGGTATTTCCGATGGACTGGACCGATCCGGGATCCGGTGAATTATGGCCGGGTTTCCGGGAAACAGGATTTTATCCGGAAGCCTTTGTGAACATGCTGGTTTTCCTGGGCTGGAATCCCGGAACCGAACAGGAATTATTCACTTTACCCGAACTCGTAGAAGCCTTTGAGGTCGACCGGGTTGGTAAAGCAGGCGCCCGCTTCGATTATGAGAAAGCCACCTGGTTCAATGAGCAATATTTGAGGGATCATTCCGATGATGAGCTTGCCGGGCAATTGAGCGAATGGCTGTCGGTTCAACAGGTCGCCGCCGGAAGCACGGATCTTGCCGCAGTTTGCCGGCTGATGAAAGAGCGGGTATCCTTTATCCGGGAAATTTATGAAAGCGCCATGTATTTTTTCGAGACTCCGGCAACATACGACGATAAAACAGTCCGTAAAAAGTGGAAAGGCCGATCGACCCAAATGATAACGGAATTGCTGACAGTATTCGAAGGTTTGGAAGATTATGATCCCGATAGCCTGGAAGCGGCCTTTAAGCAATATGTGGAAAAAGGGGGCTATGGCTTCGGTGCAGCCCTGGTTAGTTTAAGACTGGTGATCACCGGCGTCGGAGGAGGTCCGCCATTATTTGACATTATAGCGATTATCGGAAAAAGCGAGACACTGGCCCGGATGAAAAAAGGGCTCGGATCCCTGCCCCGGACCGAAACAGTTTACTAATCCGGAACATATATGGAATCGAACGAAACAAAAGCGTCCAAGAACTTTATCGAACAGCAGATCATCGACGATCTGAAACAAGGTAAGAATGACGGCAGGGTGCATACCCGTTTCCCACCCGAACCGAATGGATTTCTGCATATCGGGCATACCAAGGCCATCTGTCTGAATTTCGGTATCGCGGATACCTACCATGGCAAATGTAATCTCCGCTTCGATGATACCAATCCCACCAAGGAAGATCCGGTATATGTGGAATCGATGAAAAAAGATATCCGTTGGCTGGGATTTGATTGGGAAGACCGGCTCTACTATGCTTCCGATTATTTTGATCAGCTCTATGCCTATGCTGTGAAGCTGATCGAGCTGGGTAAGGCCTTCGTAGACGAGCTTACTGCGGAAGAGGTCAGCAAGTACCGCGGTATACCGACCGAACCCGGCATGGAAAGTCCCTGGCGCGACAGGCCCATCGAAGAGAACCTCGACCTCTTCGAACGGATGAAAAAAGGGGAATTTCCCGATGATCAATATACGCTTCGCGCCAAGATCGATATGTCTTCCCCCAATATGCATATGCGGGATCCGGTGATCTACCGGATACGGAAGGCCACCCACTACCGCACCGGCGATAAATGGTGTATCTATCCGATGTACGATTTTGCTCACGGCCTTTCTGATGCCATTGAAAACATCACCCATTCCCTTTGTACGCTTGAATTTGAGGTACACCGGCCCTTATACGAATGGATCAACGATGCCGTGCTGGAACAAACGGATAAACCCCGTCAAATTGAATTTGCCCGGCTCAATCTCAGCTATACGGTGATGAGCAAGCGGAAATTGCTGGAGCTGGTGGAAAAAGGTTATGTGGATGGATGGGACGAGGGCTTGGTTGTCACTCCGGACTGGCTAAAAGGGTGGTTGTTCATGCA
>JANQFB010000451.1 GCA_028278085.1 Chitinophagales bacterium | reverse complement strand
TAGCGCCGATACCTACGATCTCGACTTCGGTGGTATAACGCCGGATCATTTCCTCCAGCCTGCGGCACATCAGCGGCTCATCGTCGATAATAATAGCAGTGATCAATACTTTTGTTTAAGCGGATAATCTGATTTCCACGCGGGTACCTGCAGGCGCCTTTTGGTCATCGTACAGATCGATGATATTTACGGACGATGTACCATAGGGTTGCAATAATTTCAAGCGTTCCTGACTGATATTCATACCCATCGATCGGTGTTTCTTTTCCCGGTAAATTTTAGCTTGCTCCCGGCCTATCCCGTTGTCGGTAATGCAGCACACATATTCTTCCGGATCATTCGCGCTGATCTCGATCTTGATCTTGCCTTCATTTTTTTTATGGGCAATTCCATGCCAGATCGCATTTTCGACATAGGGTTGTATCAATAAAGGCGGAATTTCAACATAATCAAGATCGACATCATCCTTAACCTCGATCTCATAATCGAAGGAATTGGCCATTCTCAACTGCTCCAGTTGCACATAAAGATCCAGGTTCTCCAGCTCCTGGGCAAGGGCGATCGTATTATGGTTGGCATTTTCAAGTACCTGCCTTAACAAACTGGCAAACCGGCCTAAATACATCGTGGCCTGTTCGGTTTTACCGTCAGTCATCAGGACCTGGATAGATGCCATACAATTAAAGATGAAATGAGGCTTCATTTGAGATTGAAGCGCTTTTTTTTCAAGACTGGCCAACTGGATCTTCAGGTCTGCTTGTTGCTGCCGGAATTTTGCCTTTTGCTTCAAATGATGACGATTATACAGGGCTGCCATCAAGAGTAAGACCAATATGCCGCCGCCGAGCATGGCGTAATTGGTATAGCGCTGTTTTTCGATCACAAGCTCCTGTATTTCATTTTCTTTGGACAACAAGCTGATCTCTTTTTCCTTTTTTTCGTTTTCGTATTTCGCTTCCATTTCAACGATCTGCTTGTTATTTTCTTCATTGAGCAAGGAGTCTTTCAGCAATGCATATCGCTCATGGAAGTCAAGGGCGGATTGATAATCTTTTTGTTGCTTATTCACCCTGGCTAAAAGTTTATAGCCTTCGCTCAGGGGGTGCCTGGCGCCGATCTCCCGGGCTATGGCGATACTGGCTTGAAGGTTTTTATCGGCTTTCCCATATTGTTGCTGTGCATAATGAAGGGCTCCGATCTCCAGGTATACGCCGAGCAAGTCCTGCCGGTCATCCAGGGCCAGAAAATGTTTTTGACTTTCCCGGAGATGCGTCATCGCTTTTTTCGACCGGCCAATGGTGTTGTAGAGCTTGCCGATGCTGTAATGGGCCTGAGCGAAACCCTTTTTATCGCCGATCGCTTCCTTGAGGGTTAAGGATTTCAACAGGTAGTCGATCGCTTCGTCGTATTCCTGCTGGTTTTCAAAAACCGAACCGATGTAATTATAAGAATCGGCAAGCCCCTTTTGATCCCCCAGCGATCCATAAAGCTCCATAGCCTGGCGATAGCGTTTCAAAGCCTGATCATCTTTGTTCATCATTTGAAAAACATCTCCGACATGCAGATATTCCTTAGCCACACCTGCCTGGTCGCCAATTTGCTCCCGTATCTTCAGCGCTTTTAAATAATAATCGATCGCTTGCTCATATTCACCTTTGTTCCGTTTAACGATCCCGATATTACTTAAGGTATTGGCCATCCCTTGTTTGGCCCCCATGGCCTCTTTGGTTTCCAGGGATCTTTGAAAATATTCCTCCGCCAGATCATATTTACCGGTTTCCAGGTAAATGATACCGATATTATTATAAGCGGTGCTAACCCCCACTT
>JANQFB010000442.1 GCA_028278085.1 Chitinophagales bacterium | reverse complement strand
CTCGAACCCACAGCCACATCGGCCCCATCTTCACAAGCCTGGGCCAGCCGGAGGAGATCGTCGGGATTATGGGAGAAATCCGCATCCATTTCAAAGATCAGTTCATAACCTCTTTCCAGGGCCCATTTGAATCCATGGATATATGCGGTTCCAAGTCCAAGCTTACCGGTTCGCTCTACCAAAAAGAGGCGTTGGTCGAATTCGGTCAGCAGTGATTTGACAATATCGGCCGTGCCGTCAGGAGAATTATCATCGATGATCAGTACATGAAGGCCTATGGGTAGCGACAATACCTTTCGGATGATCTTTTCAATATTTTCCTTCTCCTTATAGGTCGGTATAATAACTACTCCTTTCACGGTACGGTATCCTCAAATTATAGGCTCTTGTTTAATAGTGTTGCCGGGCAGCTTAGGTTATGGATTAGGAATGTACATGATTAGGAAAAGGTATACCGTTGATCGTTGATTTTTTTACAGGCGCTGAAAATTTATACAACAAAAATTGCATGCTATTTATTGTCCATCTTAGCTTTAATTTCTTTAAGCTTTTTTTTGGTATGTTGCAGAAAATCTCCGTTCATGATCCAACCGTAATATCCGGGCTCCTTTTGCAAAATTTCCCTGACAGGTTTTCCTTTGTGTTTGCCAAAGTTAAATAATTCCACACCATTTTCAAGAACGATTCTCCGGCCCAGATCGACATATTGCTGTTCCTGCGAAAAATCGTGAAGGAATGCCACATCGTTTTCCAGCTCTTTTTCGTACCTGGACAACTGGCTGCATAGCACTTCATAGGTCGCTTTGACATCTGCTTCCGCGCTATGCGCATTGTTGAGTTCCTTTTGGCAATAAAATTGATAGGCTGCTTCCAATGTCCGTTTCTCCATTTGATGAAATATCCGTTGCACATCGACCAATTGCCTGTTCTCAATGGAAAAATCGATGCCGGCCCGTAAAAACTCCTCCACCAACAGGGGTATGTCGAAACGGTTGGAATTATAACCGGCCAGATCACAACCTTCCAGGTAGATATAGAGCTTATCTGCCAGATCGGCAAAGGTCGGCTCATCCTGAACATCCGCATCCGAAATACCATGGATAGCTGTAACTTCCGGCGGGATCGGTATGGTAGGGTTCATCCGGTGGGTTTTGATATGCCGGTTGCCGTCCGGCATCACCTTCAGGATACTGATCTCCACGATCCTGTCTTTGGCAATATTTATACCGGTGGTTTCAAGATCAATGAAGGCTAAGGGTCGCTGCAGCTTTAATTCCATGGGCGGATCTTTAACTGAGCACAAATTTAGCCAATTCATTTATATTTAATCCATCAAAGTTCCCGGACGACATCATCAGTAAATTCCTGCCTTTCCAGGCTTTTTTTTCCAGTTCCCCGACCATGGCCTTTTGTTCGGTAAAAACCTCCAACTGATCATTCCCAAAGGCATCCCGGATCTCCTCGGTGGTTATATTATCCAGGTCTTTCATCTGTAGCGTATGCCGGTCATAATATACAATGCCTTCATCGGCCAGGTCCATGCTCCCCTTATATTGATCCAGGAAGGATCTGTTCAGGCTGCTATAGGTATGCAGCTCCATGCAGGCCACCAGCTTGCGGTCGGGAAATTGCTCCCTGACGGCATGGATGGTAGCGGTTAGTTTGGATGGGGAATGAGCAAAATCCTTAAAAACTGTGGTATCCGCATTGCTGGCCACGGTTTCCAACCTCCTGGCGGCGCCGCTGAAACTCCGGATAGCTTCATAAAAATCTGCATTCGCGATGCCCAGGCGGGCACAAACCAATCGCGCGCCTTCCAGGTTTTGAAGATTATGCCGGCCAAAGATCTTCAGCGGGATACGGTCGCCATTCACCCGGAGCCAGGTCACATGATTGTCGACAGTGAAGTCGGGAGTGGTATAGCCGATGCTTTCGACCGAAGCGCCGGCCGCTATACCCGCCAATGTTTCATCATCCCGGAAATAGATCAACTGCCCCCCTTCTTCAATGAGATTGGCAAACTGTTCAAATTGATGGACATATTCGTCGAAACTCGGGAAAACATTGATATGATCCCAGGCGATACCGCTGATCAGGGCAATATGGGGGCGGTAAAAATGAAACTTTGGGCGCCGCTCTATAGCGGATGACAGGTATTCGTCCCCTTCCAGGATGATCATCGGCGCATCGCGCGTCAATTTCACCATCAGATCGAAGCCTTCCAGGTTAGCCCCGACCAGGTAATCGAACTCTTTCCGGCAATGCCTCAACACATGCATAACCATGGCGGTGATGGTGGTTTTGCCATGCGACCCGCCAATAACCACACGTTTCTTCTCTTTCGACTGTTCGTATACATATTCCGGGTAGGAATAGATGGGAATGCCCAAATCCCTGGCCTTTTTCAGCTCCGGGTTATCGGCTTTGGCATGCATGCCCAGGATCACCGCATCCAGGGATCCATCGATCCGTTCAGGATCCCAACCCATTGCTGCAGGCAGCAAACCCGCGCTAGCCAGCCGGCTTCGGGAGGGTTCGAAGATCTCATCGTCGGAGCCGGAAACATTATACCCTTTTTTTCGTAAAGATAAAGCCAGGTTGTGCATAACACTCCCACCGATTGCAATAAAATGAACTTTCATGCGACCCGCTTTGTTGACATGTTGATATCTAATAATTGCAAATTAAAAAAGAAAGCAGTAATTTTGTTCTCAAATTCTTAAAATACTTAACTATGAGCATGGGTAAGCTTTTCCGTAAAATCGCATTCTCGATTTTTTTATTAGGATTTGTAGTTGTTTTGGTTTCTTCCTGCGCAAGGCGTTCCGGTTGTCCCGGTGCCATTACCTCTGTCGAGGCAAAAGTCGACAACCCCTCCTGATCCTCGATGATCAATTGGATCCCGCTGACTTCTTCCATCCAGGTTGAAGATTTAATTAAAATTTCAAATGCTGTTCCCTGTGCCGTTTTTAAGCACAGTACCCGCTGTGGCATCAGTGCCATCGTCAAAAGCCGGCTGGAAAATAGCTGGACGCTATCCGACGAATCCATGCCTGTTTATTACCTGGACCTCCTGGCTTTTCGCCCGATCTCCAACGACATTGCTGCCCTGTTTTCCGTGAGGCATGAATCTCCCCAATTGCTGGTTATCCATAAGGGAGCCTGTGTTTACCATGCTTCTCACCAGGCCATCAACGCCAATGCGGTAACCGCCCTCAAAGGTATTGAAAACTAACCTCCTGGTTAATATCCGGATGAATACTCAAGGCCACAGGGCAGGTTCGGGCAGCCTTTTCCAGGATCTGTCTGGCTTTCGAAGAAAGATCCCCACCGGGGATACGGATATCGACGATAATATCGCTGATCTTTCTGGGATCCGCAGCCATAACCTTTGTTACATCGGCCGTCGCTTCTTCAATGTTCCAGCCATGCTTGCGGGCTTTGATCCCCATAATGGTCAACATGCAGGCTGCTAAGGAGGTAGCGGTCAGATCTGTCGGGGAAAAAGCCTCGCCAAGCCCTTCATTATCAGTTGGGGCATCAGTGGTGATCACATCATTGGACGACAAATGGATGGCTTGCGTTCTAAGCGACCCGGAATAGGTTACCTTTGCTATCATTTTTTGAAGATTTCCACGATTGAAAGGCACTAATTTCCAAAAAATATCGTAATATTAAAGTGCAACTATGAAAGTCAGATTTACTTGTATCCTTACTTTGGCGTGTTTTTTCTGCTTCGGCCAAAAAGCAAAAGTCGAACAAAAAGGTGTGCTCTACCACCAGGAATTCAGTTTGGGTTTCCGGCTGAATTCGGCAGGATGGGCCGCCTACGGTGACATCGGCAAGCAGCTTACCGTCAGCAAAAAAAGAGTATACAGGATCGAGTTGATCGAGCTCAAGCACCAGAAGGAATTCAAGCAACCCACTGTATTCAGTTCCAGCGGATTTACCTCCTCTCCTACTTCAAAACCCTACTATTTCGGTAAGCAAAATAGTTTTTATGCCTTGCAGGTAGGTTACGGACATTCCAGGATGATCGCCGACAAACCCCTCAAAAACGGTGTTGCCGTGGGCTATGCCTATTCATTCGGACCGACCCTGGGGATCCTGAAACCTTATTACCTGGAGGTGATCCATGAAATGGACAATTCCGGCCGGTATTTTATCGAATCGGAAAAGTATGACGCTGAAAACGCCGATAAATTCCTGGATCCCTTTTCCATATATGGCGCTTCCGGATTTAGCTATGGCATGAATGAGATCAGCTTCCTACCCGGTATACACGGGAGGTTCGGATTGAACTTCGATTGGGCCGTTTACGACGATGTGATCAAGCAATTTGAAGTTGGCCTGAGTCTGAATGCCTACTACAAAAAGGTCCCCATCATGATCACCGAAAAGAACAATCAATTCTTCGGCAATCTATACCTAAGCTTCCAGCTAGGCCGTAAGTGGTAAAAACCTCTTGCCTTGTCTGCCGACAGGCAGGCTCAAACTCACACTGAATTCCTCTTATTTCCGTATTTTTGTAACTTACAGCCAGGGCTTATGGTCAGTAATATTTCAATTATCAATCCAAACTGCCCCGATACAAATTGAGTTTGCTTGCCATAAAGGAATTGTTTTACTTTGATCAATGGAAAATAAATGATTGAACTGCCGGTAGTAGATGCGAACAAACCGCAAAAAAAACCTTCCTGGTTACGGGTTAAATTACCGACCGGTGAAAAGTACAGGAAGGTTAGACAATTGGTTGATGATTATGGGCTTCATACCATCTGCCAAAGCGGAAATTGCCCGAATATGGGCGAATGTTGGGGCGTAGGAACGGCAACATTTATGATCCTGGGTAATATTTGTACCCGCTCTTGTTCTTTTTGTGCTGTAAAAACCGGGAAACCTTTATCGGTCGATGCGTCCGAACCGGAGAAAGTGGCCGAAGCCATTAAGCTGATGGGCGTTAAACATGCGGTCATCACCTCGGTGGACAGGGATGACTTAGCGGATTGCGGCGCAGGGATCTGGGCAGCGACGATAAGAGCCGTTCGACAGATCAGTCCCGGCACGACCATGGAAACGCTGATACCGGACTTCAAGGGTAAACATGACCATTTGAATACAGTTATCGATGCTCAGCCGGAAGTTATTTCGCATAATATGGAAACCGTGAAGCGGCTTACGCGGCTGATCCGGCCACAATCAAAATATGATAGGAGCCTCGAAGTGTTGAAGCATATCGCATCGGCCGGGGTCCGGACCAAAACAGGCATCATGCTCGGATTGGGTGAGGAACAGGCAGAAGTGCTGGAAACCATGCAGGACCTGGCGGGTACCGGTACTCAAGTGTTAACCATCGGTCAATATCTTCAGCCTACTAAAGTCCATGCTGAAGTGAACCGGTTTATCCATCCGGATGAATTTGCGATGTATAAAACGGAAGGCCTGAAAATGGGATTCGAGATCGTGGAAAGCAGCCCCTTGGTCAGATCCTCCTATCATGCCGAAAAGCATCTGTGATGGAATTGCCGCCGTACTGATGTAGGCTGGTAGACGGGCAAGTAATTAATAGTGACTGAATTTGAAAAATATCCAATAAAACCATATCTTGAAGCGCGAAAATCCAATTGAACTTTTATGCCGGATCACTTGTTGATCTAGCAAAAAACAGCATAAAACATATTAACATAAAATCAAACAAAAAATGAAAAGAATCATCACCCTGACTTTGATTTTGACCTTAGTAACCGGCGGAATGATCTACTACAGCCATATCGATTCCAACGAAGGCCAACCGTTAGCATATGCGGTGAAAGATAAGGCACAGATGATCAAACCGGCTATGGCCTACCTGAACAAATTGCGCCAGCATCCCAAAACCGGAAAACTCGAAAGAAAAGACATTTATTCAGCCCTGCATACCGTAGAGCAGTTGAGTAAAGATAAACAAAGGGGCTCAAGGAACCTTAGCCTCGACTGGGAGGAAATGGGTCCTGATAATGTCGGTGGAAGAACCCGAGCCGTTCTGGTTGATCAGAATAACCACTCGCGGATCTTTGCCGGTGGCGTATCCGGAGGATTATGGATCTCGGAAAATGCCGGTCAATCCTGGTCGGTTGTTCCGGGTAGCGATCTGATGATAAGTATGGCGGTAACCTGTATCGTTCAAGCCCCCAACGGCGATATCTATTTCGGAACAGGTGAAGGCGATCTTTACGATGCTTTCGACGATCCGGGCGGAGGTATACCGGGACAGGGTATGTGGAAATCTACTGACGGAGGAGCGACTTTCAATCATCTGTCCTCAACAGTACCGACCCCTAACAGTAACTACGATTCATGGTCGAATATCAGCAAATTGGCTATAGATCCGGCTAATTCCAGCAAGATCTTTGCTTCTACAACCGGCGGATTGGTCGTTTCGACAGATGGAGGTGATACCTGGGAGCAGGCTAACGGCACACCGGTTATCGCTTCAACAGATGTGAAGATCGGATCCGACGGAACCATATACAGTTCGATCGGTGACCGGTACTACCGTTCCGATGATGACGGTTCGACCTTTACCGATGTAACCAACGATGCCTTCGGTGTTTTACCCGGCACCGTGAACAGGTTGGAATTTGCGGTATCCCCCAGCGATCCCAACTATGTTTATGTTAATATCACCAAATCCACTACGGCAGATCCCCCGTTGGGAGAATGTATCTATAATATTTACCAATCTAAAAATAAAGGTCTCGACTGGACCATTATCGGCCCCGGCGGCAGCGATGAATTCGACCCCTTTGGGAATAATGCACAATGCCAGGGATCCTATAACAATGCTATCGCCGTTTCACCCGATGACCGGGAAACCATTTATGTCGGTGGCGTCGATCTTTGGAAATGGTCTGCCGACAAAGGATGGCTGAAAGCCGATGTCTGGTTTGTCGGAGCCTCCCTGGAATTCCAGTTCCCCTACTACGTACATGCGGATAAACATGCGATCGTGTTCCATCCCAACGATGGAAATATCATGTATATCGGTACGGATGGTGGTGTTTTTAAATCAGAGAATGCCATGGCTATTCAGCCGGAATTCATCAACACCAACAAAGGCTTTAATACCACCCAATACTATGCTATTACTGCTTCAATCGACGGCTTCATTATGGGAGGGTTACAGGATAACGGTACCCGTTTTATAGATTATACCGGAAATACGACAAAAAACTCAAAAGGAGTTTTTAGCGGAGATGGTGGTTATGCCGCGATCTCGAGAGTTAATCCCAATATTTTCTTCTGCGGAACACCGCCCTCACCCACGGAAGCCGGTCGTCAGGGAGGGAACGTTTATCGGTCCGCCAATAAAGGCCAGACATTTGTTCCGTTTTTTGATTCCAATATCGATTGTACACCCTTTGTTCCCAATACCAATGAATGCCAGGGTGACGATGTGCCTGATGATGGCTCTGACTTTGTTACGCCCTTTGTTCTTTGGGAAGATCCCGTGTACGATAATGCCGGACAAGTATTGATCGATTCCTCTACATCCAGGTTGTTTTTGCTCACCTCCCATCAGCTATGGATGTGTGAGGATGCGGCTATCAACTTATTCCAACCTTCCTGGTTCCAGTTGAACACGATCACTATGGCCAGCGGATTTGGTACGGTTACAGCCTTGGCCGTTACCCCTGACGGTAAAACCGCATTTGTCGGCAACAGCTCCGGCCGTGTTTATCGGATCACAGGTATCGACCTGCCGACCTATAAATATGATCATCTTAATAACTGGGATAACACCGGCTTGGAAACCGAACAGATCGGCGGTAATTTATCCGCTCTCATCACCGATATTACTATCGATCCCAACGATGATGGACATATTGTCATAACCACGGGCGCATATGGTATTACCAATCACGTGTATGAATCCGATAATGCGATGGATGCCGCCGCTTCCGTAACCATTAGCAGCATTCATGATACCGGAACACTGCCTTCGATGCCTGTTTACGCAGCCGTGATCAGCGCCGCCAACCGGGATCATATTATCCTGGGTACGGAATTCGGGATCTTTTCATCGACTGACGGAGGCACCACCTGGGAGGAAGACAATGGCGGCTTGGCCAGGGTACCGGTATTCGACTTGCAACAATTACCCTTGTATGAAGATCATTGTTACGTGATCTATGCCGGAACTCATGGAAGAGGGGTATACCGGACAACAACCCTGACAGCTTCGGGTTGTAAAACCGATATCCGTCCCGGAATTGCCGAAAAGAAAACTTATGAAGCCGGGTTCAAACTGTATCCGAATCCCATGCGCAACCAGACTACGCTAAACCTGAATACCAACCAGGTTGCAACTGTTGTCATTAATATCTATGATGTACAGGGAACTTTGGTTCGTTCCATCGACAAAGGAATGATCAGCGCAGGGGAGCATAACTTTCAAATATCGAGAGACAGATTAAGTGCAGGCTCGTATATTGTCCATGTTCAGGCCGATGAGGAGTTGAAACATGGCAAGTTAATCGTAGTCGACTAACGACTGCTTATACGGGCCTAACTAAACGTAGCCTTGTTTTTGTTTAACCATCAATAAACATCATAACACTACACACCGCCACTTTATCATCTAACAGACGATTATTCTCGCTGATCGGAAAAGTAAGGCGTTGTATTACTTGCTTTTCGTATACTATCCGGTGAACTGTTATTGCTGTTTATTAATTAAATTGCTGGCAAATGAATAAACAGTCCGCTTATTTACCTGCATGGGCATGTTTAATAGCTTTGACCGCTGGTCTTAGTTGGATCGACATCCCCGTTCAAACCCCTCAAACAGATACATTTAAAAGGATCAGCTATGATAATATCCATGGTGCAAGGGAATACTTGCATGCTTTAAGGGCAGATCCCACGACCGGTAAAATTGACCTGGCCGATATTTACCAGGCCCGACGGAAAGCCGACCAGTTGAAGTTGCGTTCCAAGAACGGCCAGGCAGGGCCGGATCTCCAATGGGAGGAAATGGGGCCCAACAACGTCGGCGGAAGGACCCGTGGATTGCTGGTGGATAAATTTAACCCTTCCAGGGTCTATTCAGGCGGTGTTGCCGGCGGTTTGTGGGTATCTCATAATTCCGGGGAGGCCTGGGAAAGGATCAACGGGGGAGATACCTTAAAAGCCCTTGCAGTTGCTTCCATTACACAAGCCTCCAACGGTGATATCTATTTTGGTACCGGCGAAGGAGCTTATACGAATTTTGGTAATGGCGGCGGGGGCATTCCGGGAGAAGGGATATTTAAATCCACAGATGGGATCAACTTTACCCATTTGTCTGCAACATTGCCCGGTAATTCAAATTCTACCTTCGATGGTTGGGCCCATGTGAACCGCATGGCTGCCGACTGGCATGATCCGAATGTTATTTATGCGGCAACAACCGGCGGTCTGATGAAAACAGTCGACGGCGGATTGACCTGGGAGAATATCATCAATGGTGAAGGGATGGAAGTGCAAACCGCTTCTGACGGAACCGTAATGGCTGTTGTCAATAATCGCTTGTATCGTTCCATGGATAGTGGCTTGAATTTCGAAGATCTTTCTTCGAGGTATGCCAATGATACGGAAGGCCCCAGGACAGGATCCAGGTTTGTGGTGGGCATCGCTCCCAGTGATCCGGATTATATTTATGTGATGACCGTCCATACCTTGAATATCCAGGAATGTGGCAATGATCCGCAGGAAAACATTTTCCCCAGTGTGTTGAGGAATATTTATCAGTCCAAAAATAAGGGTGAGGATTGGGAAGTGATGATGCCTGGCGTGTTTACCCGGGAGGAATATTGCTCCGGTCAATTCAATCCTGTCGGCGACCAGGGATATTATGACTTGGCTTTAACCGTCGATCCCAACAACCGGGAAAAGATCATTATAGCCGGCCAATTACAGGTATGGAGTTGGTCGGATACCGGTGGCTGGAACTTTATCGCTCATTCCGGCCATGTGCATGCGGATCACCATCGGATCGCGTTCCATCCCACCAATAGCGATATTTTTTACATCGGAACCGATGGTGGCGTCTATAAAACCACAAACGCAACCGATAAACAACCAACTTTCAAGGCCTTCAATAAAGGCTACAGCGTCACCCAATTTTATGGTGTAGCAGCGGCCCTGACCGGTGAAGTGATGGGTGGCGCCCAGGACAATGGTACACAATACATTGATTTTTCCGGGAATTCCATCCAGACTTCCAAACATGTCAACCACAGTGACGGAGGCTACTGTGATATCTCCAAAATAAACCCGGACGTTATGTTTTCGGAACGGCAGGAAGGATTTGTAGAAAGGTCTTCCAACCGCGGTGAAGGGTGGTCGAGTGTATTTGACCGACATATCGATAGCGCGGAGCCCCTTGGATCGCCGGATAACGGCGCTGCTTTTATCCATCCTTTTACTTTATGGGAAGAAGTTGTTTATACAACGGCTCCTACGGGTTCACAAATGGTTGACACGGAAAATAGCATGTCCAGGCTATTTACCGGCTCCAGGTCGCAGATCTGGATGGGTGAAGATGTATCCACGAATTTAGCCAATACCACCTGGTTTCATTTAGGGAATGTCTCCGGCGGCGATATAACTTGCCTTTCACCTTCGAAAGACGGCCAATACCTGTATTTAGGTACTTCCAGCGGTCAGGTATTCCGGGTAAGCAACTTTAAAGATGTGAATTATGTTTACAATGACGACGACCAGTTCAGCGCTGCTGATTCCGGCATTACGGTCCGCAGGATCGGTACCTTGTCGAGACATGTCAAAGACATTGCTGTGAGCGTTAATGATCCCGGCCATATTGTAGCGGCCCTGGTCAATTACGGGGGAAGCAACTACGTTTATGAAGCAACAGATGCAGATGTAGCTAATAATGCCAATTTTGTATCCCTGCAAAACGATCTTCCGCCGATGCCGGTTTATGGCGCTGAAATCAGTCCCTATGACTCCAATACCATCATCCTGGGTACGGAACTGGGTATCTGGGCTACCAACGACGGTGGTGATACCTGGTTTGAAAATAATGAAGGCATGGCCAGGGTACCTGTATTCCGGTTGAGACAAGATCTGCTTTATGAAGAAGGTTGTTATGTATTGTATGCCGGCACGCATGGACGGGGCATTTTCAGGTCTACTACCCTAACGCCCGGGAATTGCGGTACGAAGGTTAATGTCAGGGATATCGAGCCCAATAATTTGTCGCAGTTGAATTTGTATCCTAATCCGATGGCTCAGTTTACCCGCGTAGAATATTTGTTGCAGGAATCGTCCCCGGTTACTGTTCAGGTATACGACCTCCAGGGCAAGCTCATGAGACAGGAAGCCATACCCAGGAAAGGGTCCGGCAAACATTCGATCATACTGGAAAAAGGAAACCTGACCACCGGAACCTACCTGGTCAGCATTCGATCTGACAATTCCCTCGAATCCACCAAATTGATCGTACAATAACCCCAGGCGATAGAACATTATTATTACCGTATAAAAACCGCTTTCCCATGAAGCGGTTTTTTTTTGCTGTACCCTTTCCATTTAAGCAGTAATAAACCTGGCCGTGATCCCAGGGAAGGAAGACTGGAAATGACATAGGGTTGATCCTATTGCTTCCCCAAAACGCTTATAAAGATCTTGACAAACAATGATCGAAGCGCGGTGAGTCTATTAACGCACTAATGGGTCGAACGTGTTTAAGCCGGATTAGCTTCGTCCAACAAAAAAGGCCCTCCCGTGAAGGAAGAGCCTTTATCTGTTAACCTGCCCTTTCTCAGGGCGATCGGTTTATCTTATTTCATCAAAGTGATCTTGCTGGTTGTGGTACCCTTGCTGTTTTGAACTTTCAGCAGGTAAATACCTTTGGCCAGATGATCCAGTTGAAGTTGCTTGTTAAACGTGCTGACCTCGTTAACCTGTTGAGTCATGATCTGTTGACCCTCGATATTCAACAAGGTAAGCGTAACATCATCCTGTTCGGGAGCGGTGTATTCGATCCGGATGTTGCCTGCCGTTGGATTCGGGAATACGCTGATCTCATAATTTGACCCAGCCATTCCAATACCAACGGGCGGTTCTACGATCGTGATCTCCTGTTCTGTGGATAATACACAACCCGGGTTGGTTTCGGATTGAGCTTCGAGGCTGATAGTATAGTTGCCAACGGCTGTATAAACGGTGGTCGGGCTTTCCTGCGTATTGAAGGACCCCGGATCAACGCCGAAGTTCCACTTCCATTTCCAGCCGGTTAATTCGTTACTGGTGTTGGTCAATTTAACCGGTGCGTCTTTGTCTGCCGTATCCGGAGCGTCAAAATTAACGGACTGTGTAACATTGAGGGAAACTACAATATCATCGGTACCGGTACAACCGCTATTGCCATCGGTTACGATCAGGGTATAGGTTCCGGCATCTTCATTGCTGGCATCATCGATAGCGATAGAAGATCCGGTTTCACCGTCGATATCCTGTCCGTCCAATTGCCATTGGAAAGAAGGAGAGTTCGTTCCGGAGAAAGAACCAAGGTATGAAGCATCCTCACCACAATCCAATGTTTCGTCTGCAGGCAGGGTAACTTCGATATCAACCACCTCAACAGTAACATCTCCGGTTACGGTATCTACACCCGGATCAATTACCTGAACGGTATAAGTAGTGGTAGATGAAGGTTGCGCATCTGTATTGGCGCAGGTCGCGCAGGATAATCCGGTGGAAGGTGTCCAGGAATAATCATAGGTGCCGGAGCCACCTACTGGCATTGCACGGATATGGGCGACTTCACCTTCGCAAATGCTGGTATCAGGTGATGTGCCGACAAACAGGGATTGATATAAGGTCAGGTCAACAACCGTAGCCATATTCTGCAGGTAATAAACTTCACAATCATCAACATCAGTGCTACCGTTGCTGTTACAGTCGATAAACAAGCTGGAGCCCGTATGGAATCCGGAAAGGCCTGCTCCCATATTGAATTGATAGAAGGTATTCGGCCAAAACACGGATTGGTTGGCAGCACAGGAACCTCCGCAATCGTCAAGGTAAGTGATGAAATGGGAAAAGGTATCCACTTGTGCGCCTACATAATCAAACCTTACGCCAACACGCTGGCTGGGGGGAAACAACACCTCGGGAACGATCTGTATGGGTGCCAGGAGGAAAGCGCCCGGGGATAAGCTGGTATCCGTAACGATCGTGTCGTTCCAAAGGCGGTTCGCGGTAGGTACGCCCTGGGCATCCAGGTCTACCAATGAAATGAAAATACTGTCATTCGTTCCGCTATGGTTGACGTGGGTAATGAAAGCAGTAATGGTATCGACTCGATAGGAGTCCACTGCAGCCCAGGGTTGTGGGGTGCTGGTCAATTCATCGAAGAGGGTATCCAGGGTTAAAATAGCAAATTGCAAGGTAAAGGAGTCCAACTGACCATAGGTGGTGTTGGAAAACCATACAAAAGCATCCGTATCACCTGCAGATGCCCCGTAATCGATCAGAATATTATTGACACCACGTTGAGCCGATTGGTTTTTTTTCTGTTGTTGGAAATCCAGGTATGCGCTGATGTCTGTCGGTTTGAAGTTGTGCTTATCTTTCAAAGCCGGATTCAGCGCATGTTGTGCCTGTCCGAATACTGTTATGGAAAACAGCAGGCATAGAGCAGAAGTAAAGATTCTTTTCATTTTTCGGTCGATTTTATTCAGTTTAAAGATTAATGTTATAATTTGGCTTACAAAGGTATCAATCATCAGGTGAAATAACAAATAAGCCAGGAGGTTTTTTATCCCTGTATACTTGAAAATCAAGCCTTCATACCCTTTAAATTTATGGATTTTCCGGCTCAGCGACTTATTTGGATTGACAAGTGTGCCATTTGAGTTTGCAACTCGTTATTTTGAGTTGACAAACGGCAGATCTCAGGCAGGGCTACCGTTCTTCATACCCTGGTTATAACAGCGTCTGCACCGGGGCTCGTAGATGTCTTTTTCCCCTAGTACAACCTTTGCATCGTCAGAAGATTTCCGGTAGGAATGGGTAGCCAGGTTACCGCAGATCACACAGATGGCATGAACTTTTGTTACATAGTCGGCAATAGCCAGCAATTGGGGTAAGGGGTCGAAGGGTTTGCCGAGATAATCCATATCCAGCCCCGCGGCGATCACTCTTACACCCCTGGCAGCCAGTTGTTCGCAAACCCCCGG
>JANQFB010000425.1 GCA_028278085.1 Chitinophagales bacterium | reverse complement strand
GATCTTTCCGGTTCTTGCCGGTAACATCGACGCCTTTGGGAGGAACGGTTTTCACCAAATTGCCGGCACGGTCGTAGTAGAATAAGGTGTAATGATAGGTCCCTTCTTTATATTCCAGGGTGAATTTGTCCTTGACATGTATAGCTTTCCCGCATAATCGCTGATACTGTCGCTGATAGTCCGATCGCTTCCCTTTCACGAATTTTTCGAAGGCTTGCCGGACGGTATTTCTTATAGCTTCCGCCTTTACGACCTCACAAGATTTATATTTGAATTCGTGGGGTTTGGCCGTGATCTTGGGCTCGTTCCATTTGAAACATACGGCGCATTCGGCAGGAGAAGTAGACGATAGCCATTGAAAACCGGCTTTTTTACATTCGGCCCGGGATTTACCGGCTACTTTCAGGGAAAAGGCATAGGTGAGCGAACGCTTCATCTGATCGACCTGGGTGGGGGTGCCTAAACGGACATGCCCGGGAGGTGTGGGTTTCCCGGGATTGGAATAGATATCTGGCACCACATCCAGATGGCAACCCCTTTTACAGGTATCCACCAGGGCTTTCACCATGCAATTTAACGCACCTCTTTTGATCTTGGCTTGTGCATCGGTCAATGGGCTGCCTAATTTGGCGCCCCTGACCCATTTGCCGTCTACTTTCACCAACTGGTACTTGTCACCATAGACAGTCATCCCTTTATCATGGTAGAGTTGCCTGACCGCATCTTCGAAGCCGTTACGCCGGGCTTCACATACGGTTATACATTTATCTTTAATGGTTTTGGCCTGTGCCTTGGAGTCTTTGATCTTTGTTTTTTCCGCCGGATCGATCTTGCTGGATGAAAAGTCGCTGGTGCTTTTCAGACATTCCGCAAAATTCTTCCACTCTTTTTGATTCCATTTGGTCTTTCCGTCGTTGTGAAGGCCCGGGGGATTGATGCAGGTTTTTCCGGGCGTATTACAAATCGCTCCTTCGCAGGATTTGCTCCGGCTACTCATATCGTATTTGATGTATGCATAAGCGTGGGATATATAGCCGGGTTTGGCGCTGGTGCCATAGGCGGTATTGGTGATTCCTTTGTATTTCCGGCCTACGCAATCCAGGAAAGCCTTCTGTAAGTCGAATGAGTAGGTGCTACCTTTGGGTACCGGCTTTTTATCTTTTGATTTGGCATTGGATCCGGATTTGGGGTTGGGATCCGGGTTCTTCATGGAATCTTTCAGCCCGGCCATTTGCTTATAGTTGATGACCAACTGGTTCCAGCAGTTCCAAAGCGTATCACAATCATAGCCGTCTTTCAGCATGTCTTTGATCATGTTATTCCAAATCCCTTTTGTATATAAGGGCAGGAAGGCATGGCCATAGAAATGATATCTAATGAACTCCGTTTCCTTTCTCTTTTTCCAATAATCGATGAAATGCTGCTCAAAATCGACCGTATAGCTACTGCCTTTCTTCTCAAAGTATGGTTTGGCGGAAGCCGGCGGACAGGGGCCTTTCTTACAGGTCAACACCGGTATATCGATCTTGCCGCAGCCAAAATCGTAGGTTGTTTGGGTAGGGACCGTGGTTTTGTCGATATCCACATTAACGGATCTATAAAAAGCTTTCAGGTCGACTTTTCCTTTAAGCGGTAGATGAGCCTGTACCTTGGTCATGACGTTTTTGTCAAAAGCATTGCGGTAATGGGCTTCGATAATGTCCAGGTGCCCTGCCAAGTAGGTGTTTTTGGTCAACGGATCTTTGGTAAAGGTTACCAACCGCCGGGTGATGATATGTTTGCCGGCGCCCAGGTTTAGGGTAGAATCCCATATCCAGGTTTTGATGGGTAGGGTATCGCAGAATTGGGGTGGGATCTTCCTGGACAGGATAATTTTCGCCGGTTTATTGCTTTCCTCGTTCCACAGGCTGATCTGAAGCCTGTAATCACAACTGGCGCAATATTTTTTGCAGAGGTCTTTGATCGCATTCGGTTTGATCTCGTAATGGACTTTTACCGTTGTGGGAACTAGCAGTTGAAGGCTATGGCTGCTTTCCAGGGAGTTGTCGTCGATCTGCCGGTTGGTGCTGATGTTGATCTTTACCGGGTAGGTTTTCCGGGAGGCCAGGGCATCCAGGTTAGGGTTATTCCCGGCATAAGCCAGGCAATTGGCAATGTTCTGGCCTTCTTTGTTGGTATAGGAAACCATGGCTACTTTATTTTCATTGACACGGATGTTCTTAAATACTGCCTTGGATGATGGCGCTTCATCCCCAAAAATGCGGATCAGCTCATCTTCCGTTACATTCACGTTGAAATAAGTTTTAACCGAACGATCCGTACCGACCCGATGCATTGCGCCCGGACCACCGATCTCCTTGATCCTGCCGGACCGGTCGCCGTAATAAAGGGTCCGGATAAAGGGGTAGCCTTCTGCCGATGGAATGGTGAGGTCTTCATTATTATCGGAATAATAGTCGAAGGCACCCCCTCCGGGATCCGATACCATCCGGGGTCGGTTATAGTTGGCGGTGCTATCGAACTGAGCGGCCGTATACAGCGCTGCTTTCCCTTTCCTGTTATAGGTCATCAACAGGGATCTATAACCCAGGGAACGCTGTGCTTTTAGCGGCACCGGCAAACTGGTCAAGGCCTTCCGGGCGGTATAATCGTATACGGTTTGGGTGGCCAGGACCGTATCCTCTTCTGCCAGCTTTGTTTGCAATTGCCTGACCTGCTGTAGTCCGTTGGCAAATTTGATCTGCTCTTTGATCCTGATCGGTTCCCGGTCCGATACGCTGCCATCCGTGATGATCCGGCTGTAGATCCAGTTTTTATCGACATCGAACTGATCATACCAAAGCACAAAATTCAGCCCTGCGATATCACCTTTGGCGTTTATCTGTACGATTTTTTGATCGCCGAAATCAAAAGATTTCCCGCCGGTAGCTTTACCGGCTATGCTGCTCCATTTCCCCCAATTTCGGTTATTGGCAATGGTTCCTTTAAAGCGGTTGCCGATAGGCCTGACCCGCCAGACATAGTAGCCGGTTCCTTCTGCCAGCGTTAGCATGATCGAAGTATCGGGGCCTTGAAGGAAGATGCTCAGGGCTTCCGACCAGTTGATAGTTGCCCGGATCTGCTCGGGGTCGGGAGTGCCGGTATAGGCCTTATTATTAAACAAGCGCAGGATCTGGAGTTCGTAACCGGCAAAGGGCTCCGGGCAGCGCCTGGACCATGAAAATTTCCGTTGCCGGCTGCCGGCGGGTGTTTGAACGGCCAGTGGACTGACCAGCGGATCTTTACTGCGGGCATCCGTTTTGAAGGTTTCCCGGTAGCTGGCCCGCAACCGGATATTGGCGGCCACCTTTTCATCCGGCCCATATTCCATGACCGCTACTTCCAGGCGTTGGATCGAATAATGGTCCTTAGTAAAGTCTGCGCGGAATAATTGTTCCGGCGCTCCCTGGTCGGCTTGGAGTATTTCTTCCCAGGTCCGGATCACCTTACCGCCGGTAGATTGATCATAGGCGGTAATTTTGATCAAGGCCGCCGTATGAAAGGCATTCTTCCCATATTCATAATCTTCGCCCAGATCCAGCTTTAATTCCAGGATCGCCTGGTCGATCGTACTGTTCACACAAGGTTTTGATAAGCAGTTGTCGAGGTATAAGATCTTGGTTTCTCTTTTTTCCAGGCCGGCATGATCAAAAGACACATGAGTAACCGGCGTCCGGGTGGGTTTGGACAGGACCGTTACTTCCAGGTTGCTGGGAATACCATCGCCGCTACCAACCGGCTTAACACTGATCTTGGTTTTTCCGGCTTTGGAAAAGGAGAGGTCGATATAACGGGTAGTGATGGATTGTTTTTTCCCATCGACCGTCCATTCGTAGCTGGTGGCTTTGGGTACCGCAGGTGTGATATAAGGAACATTGGCGGCCCCCAGGCAAACCACCGTCGGCCCCAGGATCGGTCCGGCCGGCAAAGGCTTGCGGATAACATTGACTTTGGTGACTTTCGGCGGCCCGTTGCCACAGTTGTTGATAGGTAAAACCTGCAGACTAAAAGAGGTGCCGCTAGCATCCAATTGCAGTTGAATGGAGTTGCCATACAATTTGCGGAAACCGCTTACGCCTGCCGGGAGGGTGGTGATCGTGGCGCCAAAATACTGGACTTCCCAGGCATATTGCACGGTTGGATCGGTAGAGGGTGGAACGGATGCCGTGATCAGCGCACCTTTGGGTGGGTTGGGGCTGGACAGCGTGATGGGGCCGGTCGGATCCGGCTTTTTATTTAAAGTAACCTTCAGGGAAGCTTTTGCTCCGGGACAATAGCTGCTTTTGACGCTAACCGGTTCAACGGTGATGGTACCGGAACTGCCGGTAACTTTACTAAAATCAACCGCAATCGTATGGGTGTTGACGGCTTTTGAAGTGATTTTTGCTCCCGCGGGGACCGTCCATTTATAAGAGGCCACTTTTCCGGAAGAATAACTATAGACCGAATACACAGCCTTTTTGGATTTGCAGGCTATCGGCGGGCCATTGATCTGCAAAGGCGCTTCCTGATGAAAAAGGATGGTTATGGGCTGAACTTCCAGG
>JANQFB010000382.1 GCA_028278085.1 Chitinophagales bacterium | reverse complement strand
GGCGGCGGTGCGCGACGACGCGATCATGGCGACGGGACGCTCTGACTATCCCAACCAGGTCAACAATGTCCTGGGCTTTCCCTTTATTTTCCGGGGAGCATTGGATGTCAGGGCACGGGAGATCAATGAAGAAATGAAGCTGGCTTCCGTGAAAGCGCTGGCCCGCCTGGCCAAGGAACCGGTTCCGGAGATCGTCAATATGGCTTATAATACCAATAACATCACTTTTGGCCAGGAGTATATTATCCCCAAGCCTGTGGATCCCCGCTTGCTGACTACTGTAGCGCCGGCGGTAGCCAAGGCAGCCATGGAATCCGGCGTGGCGCAAAGGAAGATCCCCGATTGGGAAGAATACAAAGACGATCTTACCAAAAGGCTGGGCCTGGATGATAATATCATCAAGGTAATGGTGAACAAAGCCAAGCGGGATCCCAAGCGCGTGGTGTTTGCCGAAGCGGACAATTATAAGATCCTCAAAGCCGCACAGATCGTGATGGATGATGGAATAGCCCAGCCGATCTTGTTGGGTGACCGGGAAAAGATCAAAGTGATCATAGAAGAAAATCAACTGGACCTGGCCGATATCCCGATCTATGACACCCGCTCCGATGAGCTTAAAGAAAAAAGGGAATTTTTCGCTCAAAAGCTTTTCGACAAGCGAAAAAGGCGTGGCTATACCTTGTATGAAGCCAAAAAAGTGATGCTGGAAAGAAACTATTTCGGCGCCATGATGGTCGAAACCGGTGAGGCCGATGCCCTGATCTCCGGCCTGACCCGAAAGTATCCGGATACCATCCGCCCGGCATTACAGATCATCGGAACGGAAAGCGGGGTCGAACGGGTAGCCGGTATGTATATCATGCTCACCAAAAAAGGGCCCTATTTCTTTGCCGACACCACTGTCAATGTAGATCCGTCGACCGAAGCGTTGGTGGAGATCACAGCCCTCACCGCTCAAGGGATCCGGCAATTCAATATCCGGCCCAGGATAGCCTTGTTATCCTATTCCAACTTCGGATCTTCCGAAGGACCTCCCACCATCAAGGTGAGGAAAGCGGTTAAGATCCTCCAGGAAAAATATCCGGGTATGATCGTCGATGGGGAAATGCAGGCGAATTTTGCCCTGAACCCCGACCTGCTGAAAGAAAACTATCCGTTTTGCGAGTTAGCGAATGGTAAAGCCAATACCCTGATCTTTCCCAACCTGTCATCCGGGAATATTGCCTACAAACTGTTACAGCAAATGGGTACGGCCGAAGCCATAGGCCCGGTGCTGCTGGGCCTCAGAAAGCCCGTTCATATCCTTCAGTTGGGTAGCTCCATCCGCGAGATCGTTAACATGGTAACCATTGCGGTGGTCGATGCCCAGTCAAAAATGAAAAACCGATGATCGCCTATATCAAGGGCAAGATCACTGCCCGGAACCCCGCTCTTGTTGTCATAGAAACCGGCAATATCGGCTACGAGATCCATATCAGCCTGAACACCTATTCGAAGATCCAGGACCTGGAAGAATGTCAATTGCACACTTACTTTCATGTGAAAGAAGATGCCCAGACGCTATATGGATTCGCCGAAGAAGCGGAAAAATCGATGTTTATCCTGTTGATCTCCGTATCGGGGATCGGTCCGAATACCGGCAGAATGATCCTATCATCCATGACTGCCAACGATATCCGGAACGCTATTTTAACGGAAGATGAAAAAAGAATTTCGAGCATAAAAGGTATAGGGCCTAAATCTGCCAAACGTTTGATCCTGGAGCTTAAAGATAAGCTGGCCAAACAATCCGATCCTGCCACAATAATTTCTCCTACCTCACACAATACCGCACGTGAAGAAGCGTTATCTGCATTAGGGACTTTGGGCTTCAGCCGGGCCCAGTCCGAAAAGGCGTTGGATAAATCTTTGAAAGGTACAACTGACAGCATTGCCGTAGAAGATTTAATTAAGATCGCACTCAATAATTTATGAAAAGCTGACAGGTATTTCTATTTGAACCGTGGTGTTTAATTTAATAAAAGCAGTTTGCGCTATTTTGATCCTATTCAGCCTGATGGCCTCCCTGGCCAAGAACAGGGTCCTGGAACCCCTCATTTTCCAGGATGGCCCGGATTCCAATGAAATAGACCTGCCCTTCCCGATCAAGGATAAAGGCGAAGATGTCAGCGGCCAACCCTACGATAACCCTTTCGACCTGGAAGACCCCCCTGCCATCGAACGGAATGTCGAATATGACCCGGAATCCGAACAATATATCATCGAAGAGAATATCGGGGAAGAGTTTTACCGCAACCCCTCCTATATGTCGTTCGACGACTATATCGAGCAGGAATATGACGATGCGGAACGGGATTACTGGGAGCAGCGGGCCAAGGGCAGCAGCTTATTGTCCAGGAAGGGCAGTATTCCCAAGCTCAATGTCAGCAGCAAAACACTCGATCGGCTGTTTGGCGGCAGCACCGTGGATATCCGCCCGCAGGGAAGCATTGAACTGACCTTCGGGGGAAACTTTCAGAATACCCAAAACCCCGCCCTTACGGAACGGCAGCGAAGAACAGGCGCCTTTAACTTCGATATGAACATCAACATCAATGTGATCGGAAAGATCGGAGAAAAGCTAAAACTGACCACCAGCTATAATACCAAGGCCACCTTCGATTTCGAGAACCAGATGAAGCTGGAATATACGGGCTATGAAGATGAGATCATCAAGAAGATCGAAGCCGGAAATGTCAGCCTGCCCCTGAGCGGATCACTGATCAGCGGTAGCCAGAGCCTGTTCGGTATCAAGACCCAGTTGCAGTTCGGCCGGCTTACGGTTACCGGCTTGATATCCCAGCAAAAGGCCAAGCAGGAAGAGATTACGATCGAAGGGGGGGCGCAAACCCAAAACTTCGAAGTAAAGGCAGATCAATACGACGAAAACCGGCACTTTTTCCTCGGTCAATATTTCAGGGATCAATATGAAAGAGCTTTAAGCCAGTTACCTACCATCGTTTCCAATATCAATATCCGGAAGATCGAAGTATGGGTAACCAACCGCCAGGGGGCCACGGAAAATGTCCGGGATATCGTTGCCTTCATGGACCTGGCCGAACATAGAAGGATCTTTAACCCGGTAGTTGCCAAAAAAGGGACCAATACTGTCCCTTATGCCAATAGCCTGGTGCCTACCCTGAACTCCAACACTTTATACGAAGAACTGAACGATCATCCCAATGCCCGGCATCTGAGCTCGGTAACCAATACCCTGATCCAGGATTTCAACCTGCAGCCGGTCCAGGATTTTGAAAAAACCCGGGGGCGTAAGCTGAGCTCTTCGGAATATAAACTACATCCGCAATTGGGATATATATCCCTGAGCCAGGCGCTGAACCCTAACGAGGTGCTGGCCGTCGCTTATGAATATACCATCAACGGAGAGGTTTACCAGGTGGGGGAATTCGCCGGTAATAATGCCCCGGATGCCGAAGACCCCAGTGTGATCTTCCTCAAACTGCTTAAAAGTACTTCTCCGCGGCCCGACCTTCCGATCTGGGACCTGATGATGAAAAATATCTATTCCCTGGGCGCTTACCAGGTGAACCGCGAAGATTTCCGGCTTGACGTTTATTACCTGGATCCGGGTGGCGGGCAAAAGCGGTATATCCCGGAAGGGGCGCCGCAAGGAAAAACGCTGATCCAGATCCTGAGCCTCGACCAGATGAACACACAGGGTGATCCGGTGCCGGATGGGGTGTTCGACTTTGCGGAAGGCATTACCATTTTATCCAATAACGGCAGGGTTATTTTCCCGGTGCTGGAGCCTTTTGGCGACAACCTGCGGAAGAAATTCAGGAACGAGAATATCGCCAACAGATATGTATATGACGTCCTCTACGATTCCACCAAAACAGTCGCTTTGCAATACCCCCAGTTCAACCGGTATAGCATCGAAGGTTCCTATAAGTCGTCGATCTCCTCGGAAATATCCCTGGGAACTTTTAACCTGCCCAAAAATTCCGTTAGAGTTACCGCAGGCGGCCAGCAATTGACCGAAGGAACGGATTACACGGTCGATTATAATCTCGGGCGGGTGAAGATCATTAACGAAGGGGTCCTGAATTCAGGCGTGCCCATCAAAGTAGGCTTTGAAAGCAACGATATCTTCGGATTCCAGCAAAAGACTCTGTTCGGTTCCCGGTTCGACTATTGGATCAACGATAACTTCACCCTCGGGGCCACCTACCTGCACCTGTCGGAAAGGCCGTATACCCAAAAAATAAACATCGGTGACGAACCCATTTCCAACGGTATTTACGGATTCGATGCCAACTATCAAACAGAATCACAGTTTATCACCAAGTTGATCGATAAGCTGCCGCTGATCGAAACCAAGGAAAAATCGAACGTTACGATAACCGGTGAGGTTGCCAAGATCCAACCGGGACATTCCAAAGCCATCGACGGCGATACCATCAAAGGGATCGCTTATATCGACGACTTTGAAGGCAGCCGCAGCAGCTACGACCTTAAATTTCCCTTTGCCAATTGGGTACTTTCCTCTACCCCCAATGGCGCTTTAGGCGTCGACGGGCAGGAAATGTTCCCCGAGGCAAAATTTACCGATTCCCTGGTATATGGCTATAACCGGGCAAAGCTGGCCTGGTATACGATCGATCCGTTGTTTTTGCGAAAAAATAACCCCTCCAAGCCCAAACATATCTCTACGGATGAGCAATCCGATCATTATGTCCGGGAAATATTCGAACAGGAGATCTTTCCCCAGAAACAATCCCAGACAGGGCTGACCAATATCCCTACCCTCGACCTTGCCTATTATCCCGATGAACGGGGGCCTTATAATTATGACCCGGAAAATATCGACGCCAATGGAAACCTGCTGAACCCCCAAGACCGCTGGGGGGGTGTTATGAGAAGCATCGAGACCAATGATTTCGAGGCGGCTAATGTGGAATTTATCGAATTCTGGCTGATGGATCCCTTTGACGGTAAACCGGATCATGACGGTGGCGACCTGTTCATCAACCTGGGTAATATCTCTGAAGATATCATGAAAGATTCGCGGCTATTATATGAAAATGGCTTACCGCGGGACGGCTCCAAGGGAAATATCGATACCACCGAATGGGGTAAGGTGCCCAACACCCAGGCCATTACCAATGCCTTTGATAATGATCCCACAGCCCGGATCAACCAGGATGTAGGCTTCGACGG
>JANQFB010000349.1 GCA_028278085.1 Chitinophagales bacterium | reverse complement strand
GCTTATACAAGGCCCTGAAATCCGTTACCCGTAAACGGTTCTGCGGCTGGATGGTATTATCGATCCAGTTCCAGACATTATCGGAGAAACGGAGGAAATTATAAATGGAAATGGATTGATCCAAATGTGCAAAATGATCGCTCATATCGATAGCATGGCTCATGACGCCTCCAGGCTTAAGCACCCGCCGGAATTCAACCAGGATCTGGGAAAGTATTTTCGGATAGATATGCTCAAAAGTATTATTGGAAGTGATCAGATCGACAGAATGATCCGGCAAAGGCAAATGCCGGGCATCCTTAACCAGGGTATGGATCTTCAGCGTCTGAAAGATCTCGGCCAGGCTCATGTCCGACATTTTCGGCATCAATGCGGCCAATTGTTCCCACCGGTCGTCAATCATATCCGGAAGATGTGTTTTCAGTTTTCCCTGTAAATGATAGTTCATCATTTTGTTGATGGTCCGGATCACGTTTTTCTTCCGGATCAGGGGTTGAATATCAATGGTGATGATCTCATCCACTCCACATAGGAACATACCGATAGGCACCACGGGGAACCAGCCAGTTCCCAATTCCAGTACCTTGAGCCGGTCTTTATGATCGGAAAACTTCTGGTAATAATGAAAATGTTCTCGGCAATGGCTAAGCTTATCATTGAAAAGCGGATCGGTCAGATGTAAGCCACGGGTGATATTCTTCTGGAAAAAGTAATTGATCTTGTGGCTGGCCGGCAGCAGGGATATTACTTTTTGCGTAACGGCCTTAAGAATCCAGATATTTACCATCATCATAAAATAGTTCTCCTAAAGTTGTCTGATCGGCCTATCCGGATTCAGTGGGATCGGGCATCATTACCTGCGAAATTATTTAATATTACGCTAATTTCACAATTACCCGAAACGAATGACCCCCATGATAACTGATAGTCGGGATGAAATCTTATTTTTGAGGTTCCTTAAATGCCATATAGATGTATCGCCACCGAAGATTACGCCGTACACCTGCTATCCGCCGGATGGTTCGTGAAAATCATCTGAACCGGAACGACCTGATCTATCCCCTCTTTGTCCGGCCCGGCAAGGAGATCAAAGAAGAAATTTCGGCCATGCCCGGACAATACCGGTATTCCCTGGATCGGCTCGATGAAGAGCTGGAAGGCCTTCATGCATTAGGGATATCGGCAGTGTTGCTGTTCGGGATCACTGACAAAAAAGATCCTGCTGCTTCCGAAGCTTATAATGATAATGGCCTGGTGCAGCAGGCGGTACAACTGATCAAGACGAAGTGGCCGGATATGTGGGTCATCACCGATGTATGTGTTTGCAGCTATACCGATCATGGGCATTGCGGTATCCTTCACAACCAGGATGTCGACAATGACCGGACCTTGGAGATCCTGGCCAAGACGGCGCTTTCCCATGCAAAGGCAGGGGCGGATATGGTAGCGCCCAGCGCCATGATGGACTTTCAGGTGGAAGCCATCCGGGAAATCCTGGACGAGGAAAATAATAAAGACATCGGGATCATGGCTTATGCCGCCAAATACTATTCATCCTTCTATGGCCCCTTCCGGGAAGCCGCTGATTCCGCGCCTCAAATCGGCAACCGGGCTACCTATCAAATGGATGCAGCCAATTCCCGGGAAGCGCTCATGGAAATGGCTGCTGACATTGAAGAAGGCGCCGATATTATCATGGTGAAACCGGCCTTGGCTTACCTGGATATAATCGCCGGGGCCCGCCAGAATTTTGACCATCCGGTTGCGGCTTACAATGTCAGCGGGGAGTATTCCGCGATAAAAGCTGCTGCGGAAAAAGGCTGGCTGGATGAAAAACAGGTGGTATTGGAATCGCTGACCGCCATGAAAAGGGCCGGAGCCGATCTGATCATCACTTACTTTGCCAAAGATGTTGTGGGGTATTTGAAGACTTAGCGAGAGAAGTGGTGTTTTGCATCAACCCAAAAAGAACAAACGAAAGCTATGAAAATTCGTATTTTTAGTGTAAACGATCATCATGAAAGCTGAATCCTATAAACTTTTTTTGAATTTCGAACAAATCCTGGAACTGGTCAAACAATTATCCAAAAGGCAAAAGATCGAATTATCCAGGGAATTGGAAAAAGAAATCATCGACAAGAAATTAACGGAATTACTGCAATCATTTCAGACCGACGACATCTCACAGGATTTAATTAATAAGGAAGTAGACAAAGTAAGGGCCGATCTGTATGCCAAGTCAAAAGGCAACTAAAGTAATTATAGATACCAACATCTGGATCAGTTTTCTAATTGGCAAATTATTGGGAGACCTTAAAGGCTGGATTATCCATAAAAAAGTTGAAATTATCATAACTGACCAACTTTTGGAGGAGATCAGCATAGTAACCAAAAGGCCCAAGTTTAAAAAGTATTTTCCACCAAGAAAAGTAAAGGAATTAGTTAAACTTCTTGATCTTGTTTGTCTGAATGTTCCAGTTGAAAACAAGGATCAGGGATTTGAAGACCCTAAGGATAATTTCTTATTGACACTATCTGAAACCAGTAAAGCAGCATACCTCATCACAGGAGATTCAAAATTAATTGCATTAGGCAACTTCAAAGGAACAAAAATATTAACTGCCAAGGAATTCGAGCAAATGATCAATCAAGACAATGATGGCTGAACACAACTACAAAGGCAACGTCCAATCACAGCGCTTATTTGAAAGAGGTTCGAAGCATTTGGTCGGATCGGTCAACAGTCCGGTGCGAGCTTTCGGATCGGTTGGAGGGGATCCCATTTTTATTCAACGAGGCGAGGGGGCTTATGTTTATGATGCCGACGGGAATGCCTATATCGATTATGTGGCTTCCTATGGCCCCATGATCCTTGGACATGCACACCCACGGGTCGTATCAGCAGTTACGGAAGCTGCCAGGGCCGGGTTTACCTTCGGCGCCACTACCGAACAAGAGATCGAATTGGCGGAATTGATCAAAAGCGCCTTTCCGGGCATGGATCTGATCCGCTTTGTCAATTCCGGCACCGAAGCCACCATGAGCGCTATCCGCCTGGCCCGGGCTTATACCAAACGAAAAAAGATCATCAAATTCTCAGGTTGCTATCATGGCCATGAGGATAATTTGCTGGTAGCTGCGGGGTCCGGTGTGGTAACCTTAGGTTTGCCCGGAAGCGCCGGAGTTCCGGAGGAGGTGGTCAAGGATACCCTGGTCGCCTTATATAATGATATTGACAGTATCAGGGAACTGATCGATCGCTTTCCGGATGAAATTGCAGCCTGCATCATCGAGCCGGTAGCCGGCAATATGGGCGTGGTGTTACCGGAACAGGATTTTCTTAAAGAACTGAGACAATTAACGGAAGCGCATGGCATTGTATTGATCATCGACGAGGTGATGACCGGTTTCCGCTCGAAATTTGGCGGCGCCCAGGAACACTTGGGGATCGAGGGTGACCTGGTTTGCCTGGGGAAGGTGATCGGCGGTGGATTTCCGGTTGGCGCTTATGGCGGTCGTAAGGATATCATGGAAATGGTAGCCCCCCTGGGGCCGGTATACCAGGCCGGAACCTTATCCGGCAACCCGATAGCGATGACGGCGGGAATAGAAACGCTCCGGATCTTGCAGGAAACGGATCCTTATCCTGCCCTGGCTGAAACGGCCGAAGCGCTGGAACAGGGATTTAAGCAGATTGCCGGAGACCTGGATGTTCCGCTACAGGTCAATCGATCCGGCTCAATGATATGTCCTTTTTTAACCCGGCAGCCGGTACGTGATTTTGCCTCGGCTCAGTC
>JANQFB010000272.1 GCA_028278085.1 Chitinophagales bacterium | reverse complement strand
CGGTCGAACGAGGAGTTCCTGATCGCTATGAATAGTTGATAGAAAATCTGACTTTGGGAAAGAATGTTTCTCAAAGACTTAAGAGAACTTTCAGAAAATACTTCTGAATTTCTTTGCTTTTTGGTTGAAACATTTTTGCAAAACCTGCTTACTCTTCTAACTTTTCAAAGTTTTTTAGGCTCGTACATCTATAGGCGAAAGGTACTTTATCAGTCCACATTATTCTTTTCATTTCTTCCCAACGTTTTATAACTTGTTGGACCATTTGCCAATAAGTATAGCCTGTTTTTGAGGGCGGTTTGAAGAAAAATATTCCAAGTTTATGCTTGCGGTATAAGTCTCTTTGATGCCTAGTTCTTTGGATTTTTAGATCTTGAGTTATGACGATAGCCTTTCTATTCCCGGCTAGTGGAATCCAATCTTCATCTTTTACTCCTTGCCCGAATTCTTCTGCAATTGAAACAATACTAATAGGAATTCTGTCCTTCCGATTCAAAGGTTCTTGAAGGGAATCTAATCCTTTGGCTAATTGTGGAGGAAAATTTTCATCAATATATACGATCATTAAGCAGCCGATTTACAATACGCTATGGCATCGCGAACTTCCTTTTGTTTCAATCCATAAATGGAAGCAATAAAGTCAACTGGTTCCCCCGCTTGAAATAAGTTAAATAATGTACTAGGAATAATGTTCGTACCGTCAATAACAGGTTGTCCAAATTGATGGCTTGGATCAATAACTACACTCTTTTTTCTTCCAAGTGGCCATAATCGGCTAGCTAAATTATCATCTGTAAAATCAATCTTCTTAAAAAAAGACTCAATAAACTTCAAGTTTAATTGATTGGTTCCGTCAATATTATAAATGACCGCATCATTCACCATAAAAAATATTTTACTGCCATCTGTTGAGATATGATCAAGAATATAGGATGTAGCAAAAGGAAAGGGAGTATTAAATTTATTAGAGAGAATTTTATGTGCCTGTAATATTTCTTTTGTTTTGACTCCCGCTTCACTAAACTGAATATAAATATATAACTCAATCAAGGTATGGAAGCTAATCGCTTTTGATTTTCCGTCCGTCCAAGAATATTTTGATTGAAATACTCTTCCAAACCGATTATCCCAATATTCGGAAATCCATCTGTTTGCCTTGTAATATGGAATACGTAAAATTTGGGCTATATCAGGCACAGTATAAATTCCTATTCCCAGTTTTGGTTTATTTTCGAATTGCTTCTTCATTATCTATTCATACGTAATCAAAGTTAATTATTTTCAAATTATTATTTTGAACTAACAATAGCCATAAAAGCCAGTTAATTCAAAGAATTGATCCGTATAAAAAACTCCTTATTTCACCTTTCTTATTGTGATTTTGGCAAATTACTTGCTATCTTTGCGACTCTTCCGCAAAAACGGCCGGCAATTTCGGCCTGCGGTTGGTTAAGAATCGATACTAAAATAGCAACTCATGAAACGTACCTTTCAACCCTCGAACCGCAAACGTAGGAACAAGCATGGTTTCAGGGAGCGGATGAGTTCCAAAAGCGGCCGCCAGATCATTAACAAAAGAAGGGCCAAAGGACGTAAAAAATTAAGTGTTTCTGACGAAAGAAAACTTAAATAACAATCCGGACCACCCCTCTTCCGCTCCAACCCGCCTGACCTTCAAAAAGGCGGAGCGACTGAAAAGCAAAAAAATCATTCAGGCCCTGTTCGAAAAGGGCCATGTTATCAAACAATATCCCCTGCAACTTTTATGGTTGCCCCTTCCGGGATCACCGGAATTTCCGGTGCAGGCCCTGTTTACCGTATCATCCCGGCGGTTTCCAAGGGCCGTAATCCGCAACAGGATCAAACGCCAGCTAAAAGAGGCTTACCGGCACAACAAAATGGACCTGTATTCGTATGCCCACAAACACCAAAAATGTTTTGCATTGGCCTGGATCTATATCGGCCGGGAAATGCCTGAATATAATACGCTAGACAATAAAATAAAATTGATCTTAGATCGTTTTATGGAGGATAATGAAACTAATGCGGAAAGTATTTAGTTTTATTTTTATAACCGGGATTAAGATCTACCAAACCGTGATCTCTCCTTTAACGCCAATCTCCTGCAGATATACTCCGACCTGTTCGGTTTACAGCATCGAGGTGATCAAAAAGCACGGACCATTCAGAGGCGGCTGGTTGGCGTTAAAGCGAATTTTCTCCTGTCATCCCTGGGGAGGACATGGTTATGATCCGGTTCCCTGATAACCAAAACTTAAAATTCCTGAAGATGAAACTCAAATTCAAGTCCATTTTGATCATTGGCTGCATCGGGATAGCCGCTTACTTTTCCACCGGCTTTGTCAACAATTATTTCGAGGTCTCCAAGAACCTGGACATTTTCGCCACTTTATATAAAGAGATCAATACTTATTATGTCGATGAGATCGAACCCACCAAGATCATGCGTAAGGGTATCGATGCCATGCTGGAATCCCTTGATCCCTACACTTCCTTTATTTCGGAAGCCGAGATCGAGGATTACCGCTTCCAAACCACCGGAAAATATGGTGGGATTGGCTCCCTGATCCGTAAAAGCGGCGATCATGTGATCATAGCCGAGCCTTATGAAGGATTTCCGGCGCATAAGGCAGGGCTGCGGGCAGGCGATATCATTTTGGAGATTGACGGAAAATCTGCGACTAAAAAAAATACAACAGCCATTAGTAAGATCCTCAAAGGGCAGCCGGGTACGGAAGTAAAGATATTGATCAAAAGGCCCGGTGCCAATGAAAACATTACGAAAACATTGGTCAGAGAAGAGATCAAGGTGGATAATGTTCCTTATTATGGCATGATCAACGAAAATGTCGGTTATATCCGTTTAAGCAACTTTACCGAGAAAGCCGGGAAAAATGTGCGGAAGGCCTTTGAAGAGTTGAAAAAGGATGAGAACCTGAAAGCTTTGATCTTCGATCTCCGGGGTAATCCCGGTGGACTATTGACCGAAGCGGTTAATGTATCCAATGTGTTTATCGATAAAGGGGAAGAAGTGGTCAGTACCAAGGGAAAGATCAAAGATTGGGATAAGCAATACAAAACCCTGATCATGCCGGTTGATCTGGAGATCCCATTGGCAGTGCTCACCGACAGGGGCTCAGCATCCGCATCGGAGATCGTTTCCGGAGTCATCCAGGATCTCGACCGGGGAGTGATAATCGGTCAAAAGAGTTTTGGTAAAGGCCTGGTCCAGACCACAAGGCCACTCAGCTATAATTCCCAGTTGAAAGTAACCACCGCCAAATATTACATTCCCAGTGGCCGTTGTATCCAGGCCATCGATTATTCTTCGCGGAATAAAGACGGCAGCACCGATAAGATCCCGGATTCCCTGAGGTCTGAATTCAAGACGCGCAATGGCCGCCTGGTATACGATGGTGGCGGCATCAGCCCCGATATCAAGCTGAAACCACAAAAACCGGCCAAGATAACGACCAGCCTGTTGCAAAAAGAGCTCTTTTTCCAATATGCCACCGAATTCAGGATCAAACATGACAGTATTCCGCCGGCCAAGGCATTCAAGATCACTGAGCAGGTTTACAATGATTTCATCAGCTTTATCGCCGATAAGGACTATGATTATACCACCAAAAGCGAGGAGCTACTGGAAGACCTGGGCGAAAGCGCTCAATCGGAAAAATATTATGATGCCATCGAAAAGGATCTGGCCGAGCTGAAGAAAAAGATCATCCATGACAAGCAAACCGATCTCCAAAAACATAAGGCCGAGATCCAGGACTTCCTGAAAGAGGAGATCATCAGCCGTTATTATTACCAAAACGGCCGTATCGAAGCTTCCCTGGAAAATGATCCTGTGGTTCATGCAGCGATCGATATTTTCAAGAACTCCGAAAAGTATGATGTCCTGCTAAAACCCAAGCAGAACTAACAGCTTGAATCTCCCAGGTTCCTTTTTTATCCCATAGATCGTATTTTTGAGCATTATTGCTTCAACCATACGATACGATAATGAGGATCATATTACTTACAGCTTACCTGGCTATTTCGGGCGCCATTTGGGCCCAACCATCTGAAAACAGCCTGCAACTTAATTACCTTCAGGATCATGTAAACTACCTGGCCAGTGATGAGCTGGAAGGCAGGGCAACAGCCACCGAAGGAGAAGCTTTGGCCTATCGATATATTGCAGGGAAATTCAAAGCCATCGGTTTGGAACCTAAAGGTGATGCGGAAACCCCCTATCTGCACGCTTTTACATATGTGGCGGGCAAAAAAACCGGCCAAAATAATTCCCTAAGGGTCAACAAAGAGCCACTGCAATTAAATATCGACTACCTCCCTATGTTATACTCCTCCAATGGCAAGGCAGCAGGAAACCTGGTAAACGCAGGCAGGGGCCTTGTCAATGAAAAGGACAGCGTGAATGATTATAAGGACCTTTCCGACCTGGAAGGGAAGATCTTCCTGATCGACGGGAGCTTTCCGGATGGCCTGTCGCCTCACTCGGAAACTGCTTTAAAATTCGACACCCGGGCAAGGATCGATCTTGCAGTGGAAAAAGGAGCTGCCGGAATATTATTTTATAACTCCGACACTTCTGCCAAAGCGCCCACCCTCGATTTCCGGCAAAAGATCTCCCCTTCCACAATTCCGGTGGTATATCTGACAAGGTCCGGCCTGGAAAAGATCAGGGATGGGAAAGCTGCCCGGATACAATTGGAAACGGAACTCCTAAAGATCGAAGCAACCGGTCATAATGTGATCGGATACCTGGATCATCAGGCGGAACATACCATCATTATCGGCGCTCACTATGACCACCTGGGTTATGGCGACGAACATAATTCCCTGCACCGCGGAGAAACCCGCGAGATCCATAACGGGGCGGATGACAATGCCAGCGGCACAGCATTGATCATCGAGCTGGCCAGGTATTTCAAAATGAAACAGCAACCTCAGAACAACTATTTATTCATTGCCTTTTCCGGGGAAGAGCTCGGGCTATTCGGTTCGAACGCTTTTGTCGATCAACCCACCATCGATCTGAAAACAGTCAACTATATGATCAACTACGATATGGTCGGCCGGCTGGATACTGCCAAAAAAACCATTGCTATCAATGGGATAGGGACCTCCCCCGAATTTATCGACTTTTGGGAAAGCTATCAATACGGAAAACTAACCTTTAAAACTTCGGAATCGGGTGTCGGCCCTTCGGACCATACTTCTTTTTACCTGAAAGATATTCCTGTCCTGCATTTTTTCACCGGTACCCATGGCGATTACCACAAACCCTCCGATGATGTGGATAAGGTCAATTTCGAAGGGATCAATACCGTTGGAAACATAACCATTGCCCTCATCGACAGCCTGAACAAAAAAGGAAAGATCCCATTTACCAAAACGAAAGACCAGGACAACAATAATGCGCCGAGGTTTACGGTGACCCTGGGCGTGGTTCCGGATTACCTCTTCAGCGGCGAAGGCATGCGGATCGACGGGGTAAGCGAAGGTAAACCGGCAAAGAAAGCAGGTATGAAAGCCGGCGACGTGGTCATACAAATGGGGGAGCAAAAGGTGGTGGATATGATGAGCTATATGAAAGGCTTATCCTTGTTTGAAAAGGGTGATGAAACCATCGTAAAGGTCATGCGGGATAAAAAGGTCAAAGAATTCAAAGTGGTTTTCTGACAGCCCGTACAACATGGGACTTATCCTAAATCTCGAAACAGCTACACCGGTATGTTCGGTTTCCCTGGGCGTAAACGGTAAGGCCGTTGGCATCAAAGAAACAACCGTCGACAAATCTCATGCCGGTTTGATCAATATTTTCATCCGGGAGATCCTCCGGGAATCCTCGTATCAATTACAAGACCTGGATGCCGTGGCCGTTAGTGCAGGCCCCGGATCTTATACCGGTTTAAGGATCGGCAGCAGTACCGCCAAAGGCCTTTGTTATGCCCTGGATATACCCTTGATCGCTGTGGATACCTTGTCGGCCATGGCATTCGGGGCCAATACCGATCACAAAGAGCTCATCTATTGTCCCATGATCGACGCCAGGCGAATGGAAGTGTATACAGCCGTCTATGACCGAAACCTGAACTGTATCCAACCGGCTTCCGCGATAATCCTCGACCATGATTCCTTTGAAAGTTTTCTCAACGACCAACGAACCTGTTTTTTCGGTACCGGCGCTGCAAAATTCGCAACCCTGCAAAAGCATCCCAATGCCGTCTTTCTCCCGGAATTCCATTGTTCGGCCAACCATATGGTTCAGATGAGTGAAAAGGCATTTCAGGCCTCAGATTTTGAAAACTTAGCATATTACAAACCTTTTTATTTAAAAGAATTCCAAAGTACCAAAAAAGAACAAACGGGATAATATATTATCGATTTGATTACAACCCAAAAGCTAAAATAATTTTTCTCAATATGAAATTCCGTATCAAAATGATACAAGACATGGCTAAATTATCTTATAAATGAGGGGTTTTATTTTTGGCATTATTTTTGATAACCATTATGAAATTTTTTAAATTAAAAAAATAGAGGGCACATAGCTATGTCACAAGATGTAATGATTTTATCGAAAAATGACTCTTCAAAAGAGCAGATCAAATTACACTTTCATACTTTAAAGAAAGCTGTGCTTGTTTTGAGAGCCATTAACCACAAGTTGCGTCAATCAATGATTGACTTGCTGGAGCAAAGCTCCCAGCTTACCGTAACTGAGATTTACGTTAAATTGAGGTTAGAGCAATCCGTTGCTTCTCAGCATTTAGCGATCCTGAGAAGAGCCGGTGTTGTGATCACCAAAAGAGACGGAAAGTTCATTTACTATTCCCTTAACAAGGAAAGGATTGCCGAAATTTGTGATTTAGTAGAAGAATTGGCCAGCTAAGCGCAGGCAGATCTTTGCTAAAAGTTATAGAAGAGGTTACCGTTTTTGGTAACCTCTTTTTTTATATAATTAAGATCTGATGAGCCTTATTTATCACATACTTATTATATTTACCATAAATTACATGGTAAATGGTTTACAACGATCGAGCCATCCTTCATGCCACCAAGAAATTGCGTGCATTAGCCCATCCTCTACGGATCAAGATACTGGCCTATATAGATAAAAACCAAACGATCAATGTCAACAAGATCTACCGCGCCCTCCGACTGGAACAATCCATTACCTCCCAACACCTTAAGATCCTCAGGGACAATGGTATGGTCATCACCCGAAGAGAAGGAAAATATATTTATTACAGCGTTAATTACGCTACCATTATGCATGTGCAAAATACCATTGATACTTTTTTCAAGAAGAAGTAAAGATGCTTTCCGCTAATGCTTCAAAACCTGTGATGACCGGCAAAGCTAACCGGGATTAATTTTTTACCCGTCATTGGTTGCCCCCCTGTTTGTTAATTCCATAATTTTGTAGATCAAACAGGGCTGGAGCATGTATATTGAACAGTTATACACGGATTGTTTATCGGAAGCGGCTTATTATGTCGAATCCGGTGGGGAAGCGGTTATCATCGATCCGCTAAGGGATATACAGCCTTACATCGACCTGGCGCTTAGCCGGAAAGCCAAGATCAAATATGTACTGGAAACCCATTTCCATGCTGATTTTGTTTCCGGACATATCGATCTGGCCGACCGCACCGGGGCAACGATTGTTTTTGGTCCTGGCGCCGAACCCGATTATCCGGTGTATGTGGCCAAAGACCGGGAAACCTTCAACATCGGGCAAATAACGATCGAAGTACTGCATACCCCCGGGCATACCATGGAGTCGACTTGTTACCTGCTCCACGACGATAACCAAAAACCTCATGCTGTTTTTACCGGGGATACGCTTTTTATCGGAGATGTGGGCAGACCCGACCTGATGGGTGGATCTTATACCAAGGAGGAGTTGGCTTCACATATGTATGATTCCCTGAACCGTTACATCAAAACCCTGGACGACGATGTAATTGTATACCCGGCTCATGGTCCCGGATCTTCCTGCGGAAAGCAACTGGGGCCGGCAACAAGCAGCACCATCGGCGAACAGAAGGCCACCAACTATGCCCTCCGGGAAATGACCAAGGAAGAATTTATTCAAGCCGTTACGGAAAACCTGGGCGAACCGCCGAGATATTTTTCGATGAATGCAAGGATCAACAAAATAGGTTACGAACCGCTGGAGGAGATCCTGGATAAAAGCAACCTCGCCCTGAGCCTCAAAGCTTTTCAGGCGATCCTCGACAAAGGCGGTAAAATTCTGGATAGCCGCGATCCTTCTTCATTCGAAATGGGATTTATCAGGAACAGTATCAATATCGGATTAGATGGCCGTTTCGCCGAATGGGTAGGTAAGCTGATCCTGGAACATGAGCCTGTATTATTGATCACTCCGGAACGTAAAGAAGAAGAAACGATCCTCAGGATGGCCAGGATCGGCTATGAAAATGTGATCGGCTATTTGAACGGAGGGGTGAAAGCCTGGCAATCCGCAGGACTACCCATCGACATGATCATATCGATCGATACGGAAGAATTCGAGTTGGATCTGAAACATGAGACAGATATCGTGGTGCTCGATGTCAGGGAGCCTTCGGAATACCAGGGCGGGCATGTGGAAAATGCTCATTCCCTACCCTTGCCGGTATTGCCCAAAGAACTCATAACGCTGGATCCGGCTGCCAAATATTACCTGTATTGCCAAACCGGCTACCGGTCGATAATAGCCGCTTCGATGATGAAACAACAAGGTTTCTCCCAGGTAAAAAATGTCACGGGTGGATTCGATGAGATCGCAAAGACCAGGATCACCGTCACCCAACCCAAGCCCCGGCCGGTCAGCAGTTAATTCCCGAATCGGGAAATGGTGACCTCATACCCTGATCCCGATCACCAGGATATCATCCAACTGGCTGTTGTTCCCTTTCCATTCCATGAGCTCTCTTTCCAGGGCAAGCTCCTGTTCCGCCATGGGCAACTGATGGATCCTTAGCAACAGCCGGCGAAAGCGTTTGTAGGTATATTTTTTGTTGATGCTACCACCAAATTGATCGGGGAATCCATCGGAGAAGAGGTAGATCGCATCATTTTTCCGCAGTTTGATCGTATGGTTGGTAAAAGAGTGGGTATCCTTTCGATAATGCACGCCGATAGGATATTTATCGCCTTTTGTTTCGGTTAATTCTCCGTTCCGGATCTGGTAGAGCGGATTATAGGCGCCGGAATAGGAAACTTCCATCTTTTCCAGGTCGAAATTGCACAGGGCAATATCCATACCGTCCCTGGATTCACCGATATCACCGCTCTGCTTCAGGGATTTGATGATCCCTTCCCGGAGCTCGTTGAGAATTTTGGAGGGCTTGCTGATCCCTTTTTCGTTAACGATCTCATTCAGCAGGGAGTTGCCGACCATGCTCATAAAAGCCCCTGGAACGCCATGCCCGGTACAATCGGCGGCAGCGATCAACACCTGCTTGCCGTTTTTACTTTCCCTTTCACCGGCATTGGGGGTGGAAAACCAATAAAAATCACCGCTAACAATATCCCTGGGCTTAAAAAAGATAAACGAATCCTTAAAAATATTCCTGACTTCCTCTTTCAGTGGCAAGATCGCATCCTGGATCCTTTTGGCGTAATTGATACTTTGGGTGATCTGCTTGTTCTTCTTCTCCAGCGATGCGTAAGCTTCCCTGATATTCGTGATATCGGTGTCGATGATGACAATCCTTTTCAGCTTGCCGGAGTCATCATAAATGGGTGTAAGCGTCGAAGATGTCCAGAACCGGTGCCCGTCCTTATGGAAATTGTTGGATTCGTAATAAATGGATTTCTTTAAGACCTTACCCTCCTGGATGATCTGCCTGATCTCTTTATTATTGCTGATATCCAGGATCGTGGTTCCCAGTTGCTCTTTAACATCTTCCAGCGTAAAGCCCGATAGCCGGGTGAACCCGTCATTAACCCATTCTATGGCCCCGGTATTATCGGCGATGATCACTGCATTTTCGGTTTTGCTGGCTACCAATGAAAGTTTTTCAATATCATAATAGGCTTTTTCAAGCGAAGTGTTTTTTTCTTCGATCTCCCGGGTCCTCTCCTGAACAATGGTTTCCAGTTCTCTTTTGGCTTTCAACAGCCTTCGGGAATTCAGAAAGATCAGCAAATAAATAAATCCGATACCGGTGATCCCGTAAATGAAATAAGCTGTTACCGTTCTGTACCAGGGTGGAAGGATGGTGAAGGTATATTGGGCGGTCCGGCTTTCATTGTTATAGATATTCCGGGCTTTTACCTGGAACTGATAGGTACCTTCACTCAGGTTGTTGTAAAATGCTTTATTCTCACTTTTCCATTTTCCCCAGTCATCATCGAAGCCTTCCAGGTAACAGGAGAACAATATATCCTCCCGGTGTTCATAAAAGGGGGCTGAAAAGGTAAAAGTGATCCGGTTGACACCATAGGGTAAAATGGTTTCTTTTTCATTCAAACCACTGAAGGAAGCTATATTGGTACCGGTATCCGAAACCTGATCTTGTAAAAACATACCCCCGAAAATGGTCGAGTCTTCATTGACCATCACTTTCCGGATCAGGGCCGGATATGCTTGCAGGTAATCCTTTTGAATACCGGCGTCATACCTTGCCAGCCCGTGGGTACCGCCAAACCAACAAATGCCGTCCCTGTCGGGAAAAATGATCGTAGGTGAGATGATATTGACCCCGAAAAAGGAAAGGCTGTCGCGGTCATAGCTGCCATCGTCCTGTTTCCGCAGAAAAAAGATA
>JANQFB010000264.1 GCA_028278085.1 Chitinophagales bacterium | reverse complement strand
CACCACAGCTCTGAGTGGGTCGTCAGCCACGTGAACCGGCAGTTTGGTTTTTTGTGAGATCCGCTTATCCAAACCTCTTAGCTGTGCACCGCCGCCGGTTAGATATAATCCGGTACGGTAGATGTCTGCGGCTAATTCAGGAGGAGTGATCTCCAACGCCCGGAGAACGGCTTCTTCGATCTTGGAGATGGATTTGTCAAGCGCGTGAACGATCTCTTCGAATGACACTGGGATCTGTTTGGGGATCCCGGTCATGAGGTCACGGCCGTTAACCGGGTAATCATCCGGCGGATCATCCAGGTCGGTAATGGCAGCGCCGACATTTATCTTGATCCCCTCGGCCGTCCGTTCACCGATCAGCATATTATGCTGACGTCTCATGTAATCGATAATATCATCGGTAAATACGTCGCCGGCGATCCGGATAGATTGATCACAAACAATGCCTGACAGTGCAATTACGGCAATTTCAGTGGTGCCTCCTCCGATATCGATGATCATATTGCCCACCGGTTCTTCCACGTCGATACCGATCCCGATCGCAGCGGCCATCGGCTCGTGGATCAGGTAGACTTCTTTTCCGCCGGCATGTTCGGCCGAATCTCGTACCGCACGTTTTTCAACTTCCGTGATCCCCGAAGGAATGCATATCACCATCCGGAGCGAAGGGGTAAAAAACGACCGCTTATGGGTGATCATTTTGATCATGCCACGGATCATGCTCTCCGCAGCCTGGAAATCGGCAATTACACCGTCTTTTAATGGCCGGACAGTTTTGAGGTTTTCATGGGTCTTTTCATGCATCTGCATGGCTTTTTTACCTACAGCCACTACCTTTTGGGAGGTTCTGTCAATCGCAACGATGGAAGGTTCGTCGACGACTACTTTGTCGTTATGGATGATGAGTGTGTTAGCTGTTCCTAAGTCTATGGCAATTTCTTGAGTCAGGAAGTTGAAAAGCCCCATATAAGATTATTTGTGTCCTTTAGGTAAAAGATATAGATATGAATCCCTACAAAGATATTCCTTTTTTATCAATGTTTGAAATGCCTGACACCCGTTAGTACCATGGCCATTTGGTGCTTCTCACAGAAGCTGACCGAATCCTGATCCCGGATGGAACCGCCGGGTTGAATAACGGCTGTAACCCCTGCCTCATGGGCAATATCCACGCAGTCGGGGAAGGGGAAGAAGGCATCCGAAGCCATAACACTGCCACTCACGTCAAAATCGAAAGACCGGGCTTTGATAATGGCTTGTTTCAGGGCATCGACCCTGGAAGTCTGGCCGATCCCACTGCCGATCAATTGCTCATTTTTAGCCAATACGATCGTATTGGATTTGGTGTGTTTAACCACCTTATTGGCAAAGATCAGGTCGGTTGTTTCGGCATCGCTGGGCTGACGCTCGGTTGCCCCGTGAAAATCTTCGGCGGATTCCATCTTTTGATCTTTGTCCTGTTCGATCACACCGTTGAGTAAGGTTTTAAATTGGCTCGTTGGCAAGGGCACAGGTTTTTGACGGAGCAGGATTCTCTTCTTCTTTTGTTGAAGGATCTCCAGGGCTCCTTCCTCGAAATCCGGCGCCACCAATACCTCGAAAAACAGTTCATGGACCAACGCGGCGGTTTCGGCATCGATGGTGCGGTTGGCGATCAATACGCCCCCGAATGCAGATACCGGGTCACCGGCCAGGGCATCCTTCCAGGCGGCTGCTATGGTATCCCGGGAGGCAATTCCGCAGGCATTGGTATGCTTTAAAACGGCAAAAGTAGGTAAGTCGAATTCCGCGATCAACGATACGGCCGCATCGATATCCACCAGGTTATTATAGGATAGCTCCTTGCCGTTCAATTGATCGAACATGGCCTCCAGGTCGCCGAAAAAGAATCCGTTTTGATGGGGGTTTTCTCCGTATCGCAATCTTTTGACCCGGTGTTCGCTTTGCTTAAAGGCAATGTCTTCTTCCGCCCGGTTGAAATACCGGAAAATAGCGGTGTCATAATGCGAGGAGATCTTAAAGGCTTTCCGGGCCATTTTTTCCCGGTCTTCCAGTTCGGAGTGCCCGGACTTTTGCTTCAGCAGATCGGCCAGAAAGCCATAATCCTCGCTCGAAGGAATGATCAACGTGTCTTTGTAGTTTTTAGCCGCCGCCCGGATCAGGGAAATGCCGCCGATATCGATCTTTTCAATGATGGCCGCCGTATCGTCGGTGGTGGCAACGGTCGCCTCGAAGGGATAAAGGTCCACGATCACCAAATCGATCTCCGGGATCTCGTATTCCTGCAGTTGGGCTACATCCCCGTCATTTTCCCGGCGTGCCAGGATGCCTCCGAAAATTTTGGGATGCAAGGTTTTTACCCGGCCGCCTAATATGGAAGGGTAATCCGTAACCTCCTCGACGGCATGTACCGGGATGTTCAACTCCTGGATAAAATCGGCCGTACCGCCCGTGGAATAGAGTGCAATTCCCAGATCGTGCAGGGATTGGATAATGGCTTCGAGGTTCTCCTTGTGGTAAACGGAGATCAGCGCCGATTTGATCGGTTTGGAAAGGCTCATAAAGATCTGGATTTGTGCTAACAAAGATATTAAATACCCCTGTTGATCGGCTAAATAGTTACTAACACTTTGAGCCTCTTTGTTGCAATTGTGGAAAAACTCATTTGATCACCAGCGTAGCCAGGGCATGCTCGAAAACGGGCTTCCATTGATCGGAATGGGCGGTCGGATATTGCATCGTTACGAGGATCATGGTTTTCCCATGCGTTGCCAGGATCTGCATCATCGACCCGTCATCGGCGGCGGCGGTCTGCTTAAAATCCGCACGGGCTTTTATGCCGCGGTATTTTTGATTGTCGTATAGAGCGGTCGACTTCAGGTGGAATTGATGATGTTCCTGGCCTTCCAGCTCCAGCATTTTTTGAAACATGTCTTTGAGCTGTGCATCGTTGATGTGCTTATACCCTTGCCCCGCCTTGATGCAGGATATGGATATTCCTGTTTCCACCTCCTCCCCGATGTCGGAAAGTTTGTCAGGAGTAATGACGGTAAGCGTCGTTTTCCGGTCAGTTGCCGCCAGGGTTTTCCAGCCTTTGGGCAGTTCCAGGTATACCTTGTTCTGATGATCGCTGTAGACTTTGGTTTTATCCTGAGCCCTGGCGTTGAATAACAGACCAGCTATCCCAATCATGATCAAGGTTAGACGATCGAAATGCAGCAAGGATCTATACATATGATTTCCGTATACCCATGTTTATCGGGCAAAGTTACAGGAGTTTGGTCAATGGAGGGAGCCTTTTCAGTATGTGTCGATTATGTGTTAAAATTGACGCAGATTTATGTCAAAATTCAGTCAATATTAACGCAAAATTGGTAATTGTGATTGTTGTCACGCACCACCCCCTTTTTCCATTACCCGACAGGGATAACTTAAACAGACATTATCTTTCTAAAAATTTAGAAATAATACCTTGAAAATATTTGACTTATCAACTTCAAATAAAAATATATTTGTTTTATTAGTAGCTGAAATTCTGATAATCCGTTTAATTTTGTACTGTTAAATTATTTGTATAATTTGGTAATCTGAGAACCGGAATATGAACTTGAGTTTAGCGGGAAAAAAGGCCATTGTTTGCGGTAGTACACAGGGAATAGGGCAGGCCATTGCAGTGGGTTTGGCCGGGATAGGGGCGGAAGTAACCTTGCTGGCCAGAAATGAAGAAAAACTAAAAGCAACTGTCGGCGATCTTCCACAGCCGGAAGGGCAACAACATGATTATTTAGCGGCGGATTTCACCTCGCCTGAAACGCTCCGGGAAAAGGTTTCCGCATTTATCGGCGACCAGGTATTCCATATCCTGGTCAATAATACCGGGGGGCCTCCGGGGGGTCCGGCATCCGAAGCTGACCCGGCAGCTTACAAAGCAGCTTTTGACCAGCATTTGATATGCAACCAGATCCTCACACAATCTGTTGTACCGGGAATGAAACAAGCGGGTTATGGCAGGATAATCAATATTATTTCGACTTCCGTTAAGCAGCCGATAGCCGGGCTGGGTGTTTCGAATACCATTCGCGGGGCAGTGGCAAGCTGGTCTAAAACGATCGCTAATGAGCTGGGCCCACACAAAATAACCGTCAACAATGTATTACCCGGCGCTACCAAAACCCAGCGGCTGACTACTATCCTGGAGAACAGGGCTGCCAAGTCGGGTAAAAGTGTAGCAGAAGTAACGCAGGCCTGGATGGACGAGATCCCGGCCCGCAGGTTTGCAGAACCGGAAGAAGTGGCACATGCCGCCGTATTTCTGGCTTCTCCGGCCGCTTCCTATATCAATGGTATTAATATTCCTGTTGACGGAGGACGTACCAGTTGTTTATAAAGAAGGGCAAATGAAGAAAAAAAGAGGCAATAAATACCTGGAGAATTATATCAACGGTGAAATGATCGGGCCGGAGTCGGATACCTATATCGACAATTATAATCCGGCCACGGGTGCCGTGTATTCCTTCATTCCCGACTCTGACAAGAAAGATGTAGCCATAGCGGTAAAAGCCGCCGATAAGGCTTTCAACAGTTGGTCGCAAACACCGGTAGATAAGCGGTGCCGGATCATGTTGCGGATAGCCGACCTCATCGAACAAAATCTCGAAAACCTGGCCCTTGCCGAATCCATCGACAATGGTAAACCCTTGTCGTTGGCCAAATCCATAGATATCCCCAGGGCCTCGGCCAATTTCAGGTTTTTCGCTACCGGGATCATGCATTTTGCCTCGGAATCCCATATCATGGAAAATTCAGCCATCAATTACACCAACCGGAAACCCCTGGGTGTCGTCGGCTGTATATCTCCCTGGAATCTTCCGCTCTACCTGTTCACCTGGAAGATCGCTCCTGCCATAGCGACCGGCAATTGTGTGGTAGCCAAACCCTCTGAGATCACACCGATGACGGCCGATCTTTTATCGGGGATCTGTATCGAAGCCGGATTACCGCCCGGCGTATTGAATATTGTTCATGGCTATGGCCATAAAGTCGGCAAGGCGATCACCGAACATCCCAAGGTCAAAGGTATTTCCTTTACCGGGGGCACCAAAACCGGCCAGGAGATCGCCCAGGTAACCGCCGGGACCTTCAAAAAATTGTCGTTGGAGATGGGGGGAAAGAATCCCAATATCATCTTTGCCGATTGCAATTTTGACGAGATGATGCGTACCACCTTACGGTCATCCTTTTCCAACCAGGGGCAGATCTGTCTGTGCGGGCCCCGGATATTCATCGAGAAGCCGATCTATGAAAAGTTTAAAAAAGAGTTCGTCGAGCGGACTAAAAAGTTGAAGGTCGGCGACCCTTTATCCCCCAAAAGCAGGCAAGGGGCTGTGGTATCCAAAGAACATTTTGAAAAGATCCTGTATTATATCGACCTGGCTAAAAAGGAAGGTGGAAAGATCCTTTGCGGCGGTAAAAAAGCGACGGTTACCGCTTCCCGTTGCAAGAATGGCTGGTTTATCGAACCGACGATCATCGAGGGTTTGCCGCCGAAATGCCGTACCAACCAGGAAGAGATTTTCGGTCCGGTTGCAACCATTATGCCCTTTGAGCGGGAAAGCGAAGTGATCCGTTATGCCAACAGCACCCCGTACGGATTATCCGCAACGATCTGGACGGAAGATATTTCCAAAGCTCATAGAACTGCTGCACTGATCGAAGCCGGGATCATTTGGGTCAATTGCTGGCTCGTACGGGATCTGCGTACACCTTTTGGCGGAGTTAAAAACTCAGGTATGGGTAGGGAAGGTGGCTGGGAGGCCTTACGCTTCTTTACAGAACCCCAAAATGTGTGTGTGAAACTGCAATAATGCTGCGCTGTATTTTGATAAGCTTTTTCCTGGGTAGTGCCTGGCTATCTTTTGGACAGGATTTCCTACCGCCGAATACCAAGGTATACCGTAACCTCAAGCTGGCTTTAAAAGAGCCGGAAAAGGTTTTTGCCCTGGAAGTCAGCTTCGATGAAATGCTGCTGGAATTGCCCAAGGAGATCAACCGCTTTCAAAACCTGATCGTCCTGGAGCTGCGTTTTTTACCCAACCTTAAATTCCTGCCCCCCGAGATCGGTGAATTGTCTTCCCTGAGAAAGCTCACGGTCATTCAGACGCCGATCAAACGCATCCCGAACAGTATCGGCACATTGACCGGTCTGCAGATCATTTACCTGACCCAAAATGAGATCACCCAGTTGCCGGATAATATTGGTGAATTGGAGAACCTGGAAGGCCTTTACCTCTTTGATAATAAGATCTCCAGGCTCCCGCGTGATATCGGACGATTGCAAAAACTAAAAACCCTTGAGATCCAGGAAAACTATATCAGCAAGCTGCCGGTGGAGATCGGTGACCTGACGAACCTGGAGTGGCTGGATGTCAGTTATAACCAGATCGGCGAACTACCGCCCCAGATCGGTCAATTGGAAAACCTGGAAGGCCTGATCGCCAACCATAATATGCTGACCATTCTCCCGGAGGAGATCGGACAACTGAAAAAGCTGGAATGGCTTGACCTGAATGTTAATAAATTAAGCGCCCTCCCGGAGAGCATCAGCCAACTGGAAAATATGAAGCTGTTGAGCCTCGCCGGGAACGTGATGGATAAATTCCCCATAGAGGTAGCCCGGCTCACGAATTTGCTTTCGTTTGAATTCAATTCCCTTTCAACAGTGGAGGTACCAGCAGCATTCGGTAACCTGGTGAACCTGAAATGGTTAAGCCTTAACAATTGCTACCTCGAATCATTGCCGCCTGAGATCGGGAACCTCCGGAATTTACGGACCCTCTACTTGAGCCGGAACAAATTAAAGGAGCTTCCGGAAGAAATAACTTTGCTGACAGAGCTGGTCAACCTCGACCTGAACTGGAACCAGTTGGAATCCATGCCGGGGGATGTATGGAAATTTACGAACCTGAAAAACCTCGGCCTGTATCAAAACAAGCTGACCGATGGGTCCAAAAACAGAATTGAGCAGTTGTTACCTGACTGTAACATAACCTTTTAACACCAACAATGCTATGAGCGGACAAAAAGTGACCACTGAAAAAGCGCCTAAACCCGTGGGCCTCTACCCCCACGCCCGAAACGTGGGTAATCTCCTGTTCTTATCCGGCATCGGCCCGCGTGAACCCGGCACGGATAACATCCCCGGCCTGGAGCTGGATCCCGATGGGAATATCCTGAAATACGACATCGAAGCGGAATGCCATTCCGTATTCAGGAATGTCAAAACGGTATTGGAAGCAGCCGGCTCCTCCTGGGACAAATTGGTGGATGTAACGGTTTTCCTGACCAATATGAAGGATGACTTTGCCACCTATAACAAGGTGTATGCGGAATACTTCAGGGAAAACCAACCTTGCCGGACGACGGTCGAGGTCAAAAGTTTGCCCACGCCTATTGCGATCGAGCTGAAATGTGTGGCTGTTTTGGATTAACCCATTCCGGGCATCAGGCAATTTTACCCCAATCTTCTAACTCCTGTTCGCTCCATAACTCCGGGTAAAAAATGATCCGTTGGTTTTTAGGTGGCATGTATTTTTGCCAGTTGGTGCCACCGGTAGCGGCAATATCTTCGGGATCTTTTTGCAGGTATCGTACGGCAGATCTATAATGTACCAGTGGCCACCGGACGTTGGCATTGGCATCCAGTTCGCGGAATTGATCACGGATGGCCTGACTTTGCTGTAAGGGCGCAGGCAGCGCCTGGAATTTCTTCCAAAGGTTTTTGTCTTTGAAGGTTTCGATGAGATGAAGGAATTGGGCCGAATATTTATCCTCGAACTGGCGGAGGGTCAGTGTTTTCTTCCCCGTAGCCAATTCCGTTGCCCCTTGTTTCCAGTAAATATTATCGAATAATTCACGGCTGGTTGTACTGCTGTTGATCTGGTCTCTTTTATCAAAAGCTACCAGGTTGTTGATCTCCGTGGCGGCGATCTCGATCATCCGGTATTGAGCGGATTGAAAACCGGAAGCCGGTAGCAGGGTCATCCTGAACTGCAAAAACTGCTCTTTTTCCATGCCATCGATCATGATCCCGAATGAATTGGTCAGATTTTCGAAGTAGCGGTTGATCCTGGTCAGATAGGTTACCAGGAAAGCTTCATCGGGCGCTTCCTTGTCTGCGATCTCCTGAATGGCTGTAAGGATCAGTTTAAAATACAGCTCCGTTATCTGGTGGTAAAGGATAAATACTTTTTCGTCCGGGAATTTTGTCCGGGGTGTTTGCAGGTTCAATAAAACATCGAGGTGGATATAATCCCAGTAAGTCAGGTAATCGCTGTGCAGTAAGCCGTCCAGGTAGGAAAGCAGGTCCTGCCCCATGGCCTGATATTTCTTGTCCAGCAATTCAATTCGTTCGATTAGCTCGGGTGACAGGTTCATGTGCTCTGGGTTCTTATGTATGAGCGGAAAAAACAATTAACTGAGTACCGATGGCTGTGCATATAAAAGGCATGGTTCGGCTCAGGAACCGGGCGCCAGGGACAGGAATAGTATGATCGGAAAAATCAGTTTTTGAATAAAGGGTATAAAAATAAGTAATAGCCTTTGGACTAGGAAATTACTGTTCGTAAAATATCCGGATCGGGAAGAATACAAGGCCGGGTTCACCGGGCGAGATTTCGGCAGCCTATTCCTTTTCCTTCAACTCCTTAATGGCATTGCCCCGTTCATACAGCAATTGCACTAAGATGAAGACCATAAAGATATAGGTACAGATGCTGATGGTTTTGAGGAGGGTCCAGGAATTAAAATTCAGCACAATGAAATACATGATACCCACCGAAATGAATGACACAAAGGCGAAGATCAGGGATACCTTGCCATCGGGCAGGCCCAGGTAGGCCAGGTGATGGGTAATATGGTCCTTGCCGCCGATAAAAGGGGATTGGCCTTTTAATATTCGTCGAACCGTAACCGTTAACGTATCGATGATCGGCACCAGGAAAACCACCAATGGCACGAGGAATTGCTTCAATTGGAGCCATTCCCCGGCAGGATCGCGCTGGTTCCAGAAAAACAGGATGCTGACGGCAGCCAGGAATATCCCCAGGAATTGACTGCCCGTATCACCCATATACATTTTTGCCGGCGCCCAATTGAAATACAGGAAGCCGATCAATGCCGCTCCTACCCCGAGCAGGATCATGGTATAAGCATTGGTCAAACCCGAGCGGAGAAAGGTAATGATCAGGGCCGATAAAATGATCGACAGGGAAACGGAGGCAGTGATCCCATCCATATTATCGAGCATATTCAGGGAATTCATGATCCCGATAACCCATAGCGTGGTAAAAAAATAGTTGATGGTGATATAGGGAGTGATCTCGATGATCACACCCATTGCCACCAGGATATTGGCACAGGTAAATTGTCCGAAAAACTTTAATATCGGATTGGTATCATAGGCATCATCTGCCAGGCCGATGATAAAACCGAGGGTCACGGATAACAATAGCCCGATAAGCTCTTTGGAAAGCAATTCGTTGCTGGTAACCGGGATGATGGCCAAGGTGGAAACCGACAGTAAAAAGATGATGTAAAAGGAAATACCGCCGACCGAGGGTTTGGTTTCCGAGCTCCAGCGGATAACTCTTTCATCCAGGTTGCGGATCCCTAAGGTTTTGGCGAATTTCAGGAACAGCCGGTTGATCAGTATGGAAAAGATCAGGGCGCACAGGAAATAAATGATATAGACCAGGGTTAACGAAACTTTGTCGGACATCATTCCGCATCAATTTTCGGGGTTATCAGGTACCATTGCTTTTTTTGAATATTTTACCGAAGAAGCCGGTTTGAATTACGGCGGCATCGTCTTCGGTATAATAACCCTGTCCATAGCCATAACCATATCCATAGCCGTATCCATACCCATATCCATAGCCATAGCTGTATTTTGAAGCGCCCTTTCCGATATCATTCAGCAATACGGAAAGTTTATGTATTTTGTTTTGATTCACCAGACGATTGACGTTATTGATAAATTCCCGCGAGGAATAATCCGCCCGGAGCACATAGATCGGGAAATCCACGTCTTTTACCAGGTCGACCGCGTCGGCCACGATCCCGATCGGCGGTGTATCGATGATGATATAATCATAGTTTGTTTTCAGATAGTCGATCACTTCCCAGGTTTTCTTGGAAAGCATTAATTCGGCGGGGTTCGGCGGAACCGGGCCGGAGGGGATAAAATCGAGGTTTTGTGTTTTGGTTTTGACGATACATTCATCCACTTCGTGTTTATTGATCAGTACCGTACTCATACCTTTGAAATTATCGGCATTAAAGGCCTTATGGATCTTGGGACGACGCATATCGAAATCCAGGATAATAGCCTTTTTTTCCACCATATTCAAGACACCCGCGATATTGATGGCCACGAAGGTTTTTCCTTCCCCGGAGATCGTCGACGTAATGGCGATACACTTGGGTCCGGGTTCATTGG
>JANQFB010000257.1 GCA_028278085.1 Chitinophagales bacterium | reverse complement strand
AATTTGGGTTAACGTTGTTTTTATTTTTGTTTGCAGCCATTATGCTCTTTTTAACGGCCCCGATTCGCTAAACGATCGGGATTAGTGATCAAATCCCATAACTTTGTGACGAAATCCGGGTATCCGGGGACAAATTTTTATAGCCCTGTTTTCGCAGGATGAAATCCTAAAAAAGATCCTTTAAAACCTATAACAATGACCCTTATTCAAAAGCCCAAAGCCCATGAAGCAGATGCCTACTTTTGGCAATACATCGACCTTGTGGAAGGCAATGATCTGTTGGGGGAGCTGGAACAGATCCACCGTCAAACGCAGGCATTATTATCGGAGATACCGGAATCGAGCGGGGCGTTCAGCTATGCTCCGGGTAAGTGGACGATCAAAGATATCATCTGCCATTTGGCGGATACGGAAAGGGTGATGAATTATCGGGCTTTGCGATTCGCCAGAAATGATAAAACCCTGCTACCAGCTTTCGATCATGAAGCATATGTGCCCGCAGGCAACACCCAAGGCCGGAGCCTTTCTTCTTTGGCTGAGGAATTCCGTATGATCAGAAATTCGACGATTGCCCTTTTCCGGAATTTGGAAAGCGCTTGCCTGCAAAATATCGGTACGGCCAATGAAAAACAAATATCCGTCCGGGCCTTAGGCTATTTGAACGCCGGGCATGAATTGCACCATATAAAAGTGATCCGGGAAAGATACCTGAACGGATAATTATTGGCGGCTGCAGACCACCCTGATTTCCGTAAGTGCGTAAGCGAAAAAGATATGTGATCAGCTAATATGTCAGGAAGCTACTTCTTCTTTGGCTTCCTGGGCCGGGGCCTCTTCTTCACCGAAGATCTTTGCCTTGACCTTGTCTTCTATCTCCAGGGAAAGTTCCGGATTATCCTCCAGCAATTGTTTAACCGCATCACGGCCTTGTCCAAGCTTGGACCCGTCATAACTATACCAGGATCCGCTTTTTTCCAGGATATCCAGGTCCACGCCCATGTCGATGATCTCTCCGACTTTGGATACGCCTTTGCCATACATGATGTCGAATTCGGTGATCCGGAAGGGAGGGGCTAATTTGTTTTTCACCACTTTCACCTTGACCCGGTTACCGATCACGCTGTCTTTATCTTTGATCTGGCCGATCCTGCGGATATCCAGCCGTTGCGAGGCGTAGAATTTCAGGGCATTACCACCGGTCGTAGTTTCCGGGTTGCCGAACATCACACCGATCTTTTCGCGGAGCTGGTTGATAAAGATGCAGCAGCAGCCGGTTTTACTGATCGTACCGGTCAGTTTCCGCAATGCCTGCGACATCAGCCGGGCTTGTAAACCCATTTTGGATTCACCCATTTCCCCTTCGAGTTCCCCTCTGGGTACCAAAGCGGCAACAGAATCGATCACCACGATATCCACGGCACCCGAACGGATCAGATGTTCGGTGATCTCCAGCGCCTGCTCTCCGTCATCAGGTTGGGAGATCAGCAGGTTTTCAATATCCACGCCCAGGTTTTTAGCATAATGTTTATCAAAGGCATGTTCTGCATCGATAAAAGCGGCAATGCCATCTTGTTTTTGAGCTTCTGCGATCGCATGCAAGGCAAGGGTCGTTTTCCCGGACGATTCGGGGCCATAGATCTCGACAACCCGGCCTTTGGGAAAACCGCCGATGCCCAGGGCGATGTCGAGGCCCAGGGAACCGGAAGGGATCGTCGGGACTTCGATCACATTCTTTTCATCGCCCAGTTTCATCACGGAACCTTTGCCATAGGTTTTATCCAATTTATCGATGGTAAGCTTCAGCGCTTTCAATTTTTCGTTGTCTGCACTCATGATTCAGTGTAGTTTATTCGGTTCAAGTAAGAAAATTAACGGTTGAGAACATTACATTCGAGCAATTCAACAAAAGCCGCGCAAGGCCATATGAATCCAGGAAGTGAATGTCGGAGCGTACATTCATTAAAAAAATGTACTATGCTAATTTAATGAATTCCGATGGGCTTTTGAAACAATCCCGGCATAATATTTACAGAAGTCCGTCAGACCGCATTCCGCACATTTGGGTTTCCTGGCTACACATATATACCGGCCGTGCAGAATAAGCCAATGATGGGCAATGGCTACCTTATCCCTGGGCAAATACCGCATCAGTTGCTTTTCCGTTTGCAGCACATTTTTAGCATTGGTCGATAGGCCGATCCGGGCCGAAACCCTGAAAACATGGGTGTCGACGGCCAGCTTGGGTTGGTTATAAACCACCGAGGCAATAACATTGGCGGTTTTACGTCCCACGCCCGGCAATTTCTGTAAGGCATTCACGTCCGAAGGAACGATACTGTTGAATTCTTCAACCAGCATTTTAGCCATGCCCACCAGGTGTTTGGATTTGTTATTGGGATAGCTGATGCTTTTGATATAGGGAAATACCGTTTCCGGTGTGGCTGCTGCCATCGCCTCGGCAGTAGGATATTCCTGGAACAAAGCCGGTGTGGTGAGGTTAACCCGTTTATCCGTGCATTGAGCGGAAAGGATCACAGCTACTAATAGCTGATAAGGATCAGTGTACATCAACTCGGTTTCCGCCACCGGTTGATGCTCGCTGAAATAAGCAATGAACCTTTCGAATCTTTCTTTTTTGGTCACAGGTATTAGGGATAGGTTTCCGATCACCGGGAGAGGGTATCCGCAAATATCCCGGCTCCCTTACCCGCAAAATTGACAAAAAATCAGGGTAATTGCTTATAGGCAGGCCTAAGGTTGCAGGATCAGGACAAGCTGCCGAATCCCCATGGATTATCAGGAAAAACACAGATTTGCGGCAAAATTACCACAAAATTGCGTTAAAATTAACGCAGATTTGACAACAATGGCTGGATACAACAGTCATAAACCATTCCAGCAATTAAGCGGGAATGGAGTCTGACTTTCTGTTATATTCGAGTATGATTTCGACCGAGGTTGCGCTTGGCTCGATCAGATCGATCGATAGGAAATCTTTGGTTTGCGCGAGTTGATCGAATTTTTCTTTCAGCAACCAGTCCCTTTCGAGGGCTTCACGGATTGCATTTTTTTCATGAGGATCGACCTCCCCATATAAATAACGTAGAAGATCGTTGGGTGTAAAAGTTTGCTCCATATATCATTTGGTTTAGTGTATGGTTTTTAATTTTCGCCATTTCACTACTACTAACGGAGCAAATATATTTATATTGTCTTAGAGGCTGTCTAAATTTATCCTTCAGTTTGTTTATGTGGATTTTTCCACCATACTTCAGCTTTTTATCGGGTAATAGCTCAGGCTATTCCCCTCAAAAAGAGCTTTGTCTGGTGAAAAAACACGCTATAAACAATTCTGAAAACAAATTTTAGACAGCCTCTTACTGCAGACTAATTTCTTTTTCCAGGATAATTTTCCGGAGATTTTGCAGGGCATATCGCATTCTCCCGAGGGCGGTATTGATACTGACCTGCGTTAAATTGGCAATTTCCTTGAAGCTCATACCGGCATAATGCCTGAGGATCACCACTTCCTTTTGTTCTTCCGGCAATTGATCCACCAGTTTCCTGACTTTCGAATGTACTTCACTCTCGATCATGCTGTCTTCCACATTTTTATCGGTGAACTTGAGGATCTCGAAAATATCGAATCCGTCGCTGGTTTCTACAGTAGGCGTTCTTTTGGTCTTCCTGAAATGATCGATACTCAGGTTATGGGAGATCCTTAGAACCCAGGGTAAAAATTTACCCTCTTCCCGGTATTTCCCGGCATTCAGGGTGTCGATTACCTTGCAAAAGGTTTCCTGGAAGATATCTTCAGCGAGATACCGGTCCTTGACCATAAAAAGAATGGAAGTAAAAATTTGATTTTTGTGTCGATTAATAAGAAGCTCCAGGGATGAGGAATCACCGGAAAGATATTGATTGATCAAATCCTGATCGCTAATTATTGGGGTGCGCATAATGCCCTCCGCTTTTAGTGAACAAATAATTAGCGTAAAGATTTAATCTATATGGAGCCTCCTCTTTTGTTTGGAAAGATAAAAACTATAACCCTCAAATATAAGGCCTTTATTCTTAAAAAGCAATAGTTTTGCATAAATAGTACGGAAAACCCAATAAATGGTTACAACATCGCAGGCAGCGGCTACTGAGGTTTTAGAAGCGAAAGATCCCAAGGATTATATCATCATCAAAGGCGCTGCTACCCACAATTTGAAACAGGTGGATGTAGCCATTCCCAGGAATAAGCTGGTCGTTGTAACCGGAGTATCCGGTTCCGGTAAATCTTCCCTCACCATCGACACTTTATATGCGGAAGGACAAAGGCGCTATGTGGAAAGCCTTTCAGCATATGCCCGCCAGTTCCTGATGCGTATGGATAAACCGGAGGTCGATTATATCAAAGGCATTTGTCCGGCAATTGCGATCGAGCAAAAAGTCAATACCCGGAATTCCAGGTCGACCGTGGGTACGCTTACAGAGATCTACGATTTTCTGCGCTTGCTGTTTGGACGTGTGGGCAGGACCTATTCGCCCGTATCGGGGAAAGAAGTTACCAAAAGAGAGATCTCGGATATCACAGATGAATTACTGGAACTCGATGCCGGAACAAAGGTGATGCTTCTGATCCCTTTCGATCAGAGAGAGGGTTACGGGCTGAAAGAAACCCTGAATTTATACCTGCAAAAAGGGTTTACCCGGATCATGGTCAAGGGTAAGCTCACCCGTATTGAAGACTATTTGTCCGGAAACCCAGATGATAAAAGCGGGAAATCGATAGAAGTGTTGATCGACCGGCTGGTGATCAAGAAAGAAGATGAAGAGACCCAGATGCGATTGGCCGATTCCATTGGCACGGCCCTCTATGAGGGACATGGCCTTTGTACGGCCGAGATCATCGACGGGCCCAGGCTCGATTTTTCCAATAAGTTCGAGCGGGATGGGATCATGTTCGAAGAACCGACACCTCATTTTTTCAGCTTTAACAGCCCCTATGGCGCATGCAAAACCTGTGAAGGTTTCGGATCCATTATCGGGATCGATCCCGACCGGGTCGTGCCGGATAAACGGCTATCCGTATATGAAGGCGCTATCGCCTGCTGGAAGGGGGAGAAAATGAAAAGCTGGCTGGATAAGCTGATCCGCAACAGTATACATTTCGATTTTCCCATCCACCGCCCTTATAAAGACCTGGATGAAGAGCATATCGAATTATTGTGGACCGGCAATCAATGGTTTAAAGGCCTGAACGCATTTTTCAGGCATTTGGAAGAAAAATCTTACAAGATCCAGTACCGGGTTATGCTCTCCCGTTACCGGGGACGTACAGCCTGCACGGATTGTAAAGGTACCCGGATCCGGAAAGAAGCCTCCTATGTCAAGATCGGCGGCCGTTCGATCCAGGACCTGATCCTCATGCCGATACAGGAATGCCATGCCTTTTTTGAAACGCTCGAATTAAAGTCTTCGGACACCAGGGTAGCAGCGAGGATATTAAAGGAGATCAACACCCGGCTGAAGTTTATGATCAATGTGGGTCTGGGTTATCTGACCCTTAACCGGCAGTCGGGAACCTTATCCGGCGGCGAAACACAGCGGATCAACCTGACCCGAACCCTGGGGAGCAACCTGACCGATTCTTTATATATACTGGATGAGCCCAGCATCGGCTTGCATCCGAAAGATACCGAGCGGTTGATCAAAGTACTCCTGGCCCTGAGAGATCTGGGCAACACCGTAGTGGTTGTGGAACACGAGGAAGATATCATGCATGCCGCCGATCATATCATCGATATGGGCCCGTTGGCGGGCGTTCACGGAGGAGAAGTGGTTGCCGAGGGTTCCCTGAAAGAGATCATTGCACGGGGCAAAAGCCTGACGGCAAATTATTTAAGCGGATTCTTATCTATCGAGCTGCCGGATCAGCGACGAAAAACGGCTAACCAATTGTTGATCAAAGGCGCTTCCCAGCATAATTTGAAACATATCGATGTTCGTTTCCCATTAAATGCCCTGACCGTAGTTACCGGTGTCAGCGGTTCCGGAAAAACCACCCTGGTCAAAAAAATATTGTTCCCGGCTTTGCAGCAACAACTGGAAGATACCGGATTAAAGCCCGGAGCTTTCGACGGGCTGGAAGGCGATATCTCCGCTATCAGCGAGGTCCAGATGGTCGACCAGAATCCTATTGGCCGTTCTTCCCGGTCTAACCCGGTTACCTATGTGAAAGCCTATGATGCTATCCGGAACAAATTTTCCAAACAACGCCTATCCAGGATCCGTGGATATAAGCCCAGCCACTTTTCTTTTAATGTAGACGGCGGCAGGTGTGAAACTTGTAAGGGAGAGGGCGAGGTCATTGTAGAGATGCAGTTTTTAGCCGATCTGCACCTGAAATGTGAGGCATGTGGCGGTCACCGCTTTAAGCCGGATATCCTGGAAGTGACCTATAAAGACAAGAATATCTCCGATGTAATGGATATGACCGTCGATGAGGCCCTGGCATTTTTCGAAAAGGAAAAAGACATTATTGCCAGGCTCCAGCCCTTATCCGATGTCGGGCTGGGTTATATCGGCCTGGGCCAGTCGTCCAGCACTTTGAGCGGGGGAGAAGCGCAGCGGGTTAAGCTCGCATCTTTTTTAGGCAAAGGTAAAGGCGTGAAACCCATCCTGTTCATTTTCGACGAACCGACCACAGGGCTCCACTTTCATGATATCCATAAGCTGCTGCAATCTTTCGATGCCTTGATCGAAAAAGGACATCATATTGTTGTGGTGGAACACAACCTGGAAGTGATCAAATACGCGGATTGGGTGGTCGACCTGGGGCCCGAAGGAGGGAAAAACGGCGGCTACCTGGTGGCGGAAGGCACTCCCGAGAGCGTTTCCAAAGCGGAAAAGTCATGGACCGGTAAGTTCCTGAAAGAAAAGCTTGGATAAGGTCTTCCGTATTTGGGCGGCGGATCCGGGGGTAATATCAATATGTGATGGCGATCTGTGTTTCCGGCAGCATTTGCTGGAGTTTGGCCATATCCTCTTCCGTAAAATAATTACTTTCCAGGCTCAGCTTGTTGAGTTGCTTCAGGTTGCCGATCGCTCCGGGAAGGTTGCGGATATGATTTTCACTCAGGATCAGCTTTTTGAGGCTAGTGAGCTGGCCGATCTCATCCGGCACGTTTTCCAGTTCATTGTTCCAGATCAATAAATGCTCCAGGTTTTTCATCTGGCCGATACCGGCAGGGAGATCCCTGATCTTGTTGTAATTCAGATCCAGGAAGGTTAGGTTTTCCCATCCGCTGATGCTGGCTGGCAGGTATTTCAGGCCGTTGCCGCTAAGGTTCAGGTAGGTCAATTGCTTCAACTGGCCGATCTCCTCCGGGAGAACGGTGATCCTGTTCATGCCCAGGTTCAGCTTTGTCAGGTTCGTTAAGTTGGCAATGCCGGGGGATAGCTTGTACAAGCCATTCCTGCTCAGCAATAAAACTTTCAGCATCTTGAGCTCATATACCTGTTCCGGCAGACGGACAAACAGGTTTCCCCAAAGGCTTAACTTTTCCAGCTTTTGTAAAGCAGCGATTTCCTTGGGTAGTTTATACAACTGGTTACCGCTTAGATTCAGCTCTTCCAAATGTGTAAGCTGACCGATCTTTTTAGGGAGTTTCGTGATCTTGTTGTTGTGCAGGTCGAGTACCCGCAGGTTTTTCAGTTGAAAAACATCATCAGGGATCTTGCTCAGAGTACTGTCGCTCAGGTTGAGCCTGAATACATTGTCAGGGTTGGCAAGCGCCTTTTCGAGGTTCCGGAATTCTTGTTGCGTGTTAGATGCATCCGGCGATTGTGCTTTTAAAGCCGGAACAAGCAATAGCAGGGTCAGCAGGCAAAATACCGTTGACTTCATGATACATAAAAATATATAAATAATGGGAGGGCGCAAAATACTTGAGATTCAAAATCAAAAATCGTGTTTTTTGCGCTAATTCGACATCAACTCAATAGCTGGAAGGCCACTAAGCTGGAAAAATAGGCCAGCAGGGTCATATAAGTGAGCTGTACCATGGGCCATTTCCAACCCTTAGTTTCCCGCTTCATCACCGCTACCGTACTCATACACTGCATGGCAAAGGCATAAAAGAGCATCAGGGATAATGCCGTGGCGAAGGAATAAACCGGCTGATCGGTGCCCGGCCTCACTTCCAGGGCCATTTTTTGTTTGAGGGGCAGAATATTTTCTTCGTCACCGCCGGCGCTATAGATCGTGGCCATGGTCCCGACAAAAACCTCCCGCGCCGCAAAAGAGGCGATCAGGGCAATGCCGATCTTCCAGTCGAAGCCCAGCGGTTGTATAACCGGCTCAATGAAGCGACCCAGATGTCCGGCATAGGAATGGGTCAGTTTTTCAGATTGGATCTTAGCCGCCAGCTCGGCACCGGAATATTGATCCCGGTATTCGGAATGCTCGTATTTCCCTTCAACCGCCTCCATCTGGTTGCCCGGGCCGTAGGATGCCAGGGCCCAAAGCACGATCGATATCACCACGATCACTTTCCCGGCTTCCACGGTGAAGATCTTCGCTTTTTCGATCATGGTCATGAAAACATTGGCCATTCTCGGTAATTGGTAAACCGGCATTTCAAGGATAAAGAAGCCCTTTTCTTTCGACCGGATCAGCAGCCTGGTGATAGCAGCCACCACAATGGCCATCAACAAGCCCAGCAGGTAAAGGCCCATCAGCATTAAACCCTGTAAGTTGAAAAAACCCAGAACCGTTTGGTCCGGAACCACCAGGGCGATCAATAGGGTATAAACCGGCAAGCGGGCCGAACAGCTCATCAAAGGTGTAACCAGGATAGTGATCAATCTTTCTTTGTCGTTACTGATGTTCCGTGCAGCCATTACCGCCGGTACTGCACAGGCTACCCCGCTGATCAGCGGAATGACTGATTTTCCGTTCAATCCGATCTTTTGCATGAGCTTATCCATCAGGAAAGATGCCCTGGCCATATAGCCCGAATCTTCGAGAAGGGTGATGAAGCCGAAGAGGATCATGATCTGGGGGATAAATATTACCACACCTCCGATCCCGGCCAGTAATCCTTCTACCAGCAGATCGGTGTACCAGGCATCGGGCAGGGTTTGATGGGTCGCCTGGCTGATCGCGATAAATGCGCTTTCTATCCAGTCCATCGGATAAGAAGCAAAGGAAAATATGGCCTGGAATATCAGGAAGAGTAAGCCGAAAAATATAAGGTAGCCCCAGAATCCGTGGGTCAGGATTTTGTCCAGGGCCTGGGTTTTGGAGGGGCCGGTTTCCTCTTTTCTGCTGCTGACACATTCTTTTACGATCCCGTTGATCTTTTCATATCGTGCCAGGGTATCGGCTCCCTGGATCTTGGTTGCCGGCAGAGGGTGTTCGTTCAATAGCCCGGCTAGCTGTTGTTGAAGGGCAGGGTCGATATGGGTGAAGTTTTCCTGCTCCAGCCCCAATAGCAGGGCCGCATAATCCGTTTTTGCCTGGGTTATTTCCTTGATCCTGGCTATCTGCGGGGAAGCCGCGGTTTCCATAAATCCCTGTTCCGGGATCGCGGGCATCCGGGCAATTTGGGCTTTCAGATCGGCGATGCCTTCGTTTTTCCGGGCATTTACCGGTACAATAGGGATGCCCAACATTTTTTCCAATTGTCGGTCATCAATGGTCAGGTGTTTGGAACGGGCTACATCCAAAAAATTCAGGGCTACGATCACCGGAATACCCAGGTCCATGATCTGGGAACAGAGCAACAAATTCCTTTTCAGGTTGGCCGCATCTGCTACCACTATGATAAGATCCGGTTGCTGCCCGGGCACACATAATATTTCGCTGCAAACCCGCTCATCTTTTGACCGGGGGAAGACGCTGTAGGTTCCCGGAAGATCGATCAGGGTAATGTTGGGATGGTCGGGCACGGAAAAGGTACCGGTTTTTTTATCGACGGTAACCCCCGGAAAGTTGCCAACTTTTTGCCGTAAGCCGGTCAGGGAGTTAAATAGAGAGGTTTTGCCGCTGTTGGGATTCCCGACTAAAGCGATCGTTAATTTTTTTCCGGGTTCCGCAGTCGTCATATCAGGGTGGGTTATGTCGTAACTTTTACCCGGATTGCGGCAGCTTCCGACTTTCTCAAGCTAAGTGTATATCCCCCGACCTCCATAATGATCGGATCGCCCAGGGGAGCAATGTTCAGGATCCTGATCTTTTCCCCCGGCAGGCAGCCCATGTCCAATAGTTTCAAATAGACATCGCTGGGGTCGATTGCTTCGATAATGGCCTGATCTCCTTTATTTAATTGGGCTGCTGTAACCAATGATGCACTAACTGACTTGAAATCTATGGGATCGGATCATTAAGACCAGTGATCCTGCGCTTATTCTTTGGCCTCTTCAATGGCCGGTAATCCTGAGCCTGAGGCCAACCCTTCCAATTCTTTATCGATCCAGAACAGCGCCTTTCCATCATTCCCGATAATTTTAAACTTGTCGAGGATGGATTTGAATAGTCGCTCTTCCTCATGCTGCTCGGCAACATACCATTGCAGGAAATTAAAGGTAGAATGGTCTTTTTCCTGCAGGCAAACATCTACCAATTTATTGATGGCGACCGTCACGGCTTGCTCATGTTTTAGCACTGTTTCAAAGATCTGCTGAAGGGATTTAAACTGATGTTCCGGCGTTTTAATACCGGGAGCCAGGGCATGTCCACCGGCATCGTTAATATAGGTGAACAAGCGAAGCATATGTTCTCTTTCCTCTTCGGAATGGCCATAGAGAAATTTTGCAGCGCCTTCAAAGCCGGCATTGTCGGACCAGGATGCCATGGATAAATAAAAAAAGGAGGCTTCACCCTCCAATACGATCTGTTTATTAAGCTCTTTTTCGATTTTCTTCGATAACATGTGGTTCGGGGTTAGGGATTATGGTAATGTAGGAAATTAACAATCTTCAGGCGTTACCTGCTCCTGTTGAGAGAATTTTGGGCAACCGCCGCAGGGCTTTTTGAAAATAAAACAGCCGGAGAGCAAATTTAAACTAAATAGTAAAAAAAGGGCAATACCCCATGTCTTTATGAACTTCATTGTATCGAATTGATTATGGGTTATTAAACGTATAATTGTAGTATAAAGTTATCGATTACGGATCATATTTGGGTATTTTAACGAAAAACACCTTATAATAATGGATTTTCCGCCCATTTTATTGCTGATCAACCCTCTGTTCACGGTCTTTGGCTAGCTCAAAACGTATATTAGTGGCACCCCTGGATTGGGGCCTTGGACACGCCACCCGCTGCATCCCGATTATTCGATCCCTGCTGAACATGGGGCATGAGGTATTGCTGGCAGCCAATGGCCGGTCATACCATCTACTGAAACAAGAATTCCCCGAACTGGCATTTCTAACGCTTCCCGAATATCAGATCCGCTATCCGAAAAACCGGCGAATGGTCTCGAAAATGATGATGCAAACGCCGGGCATCATCCGTGGGATGCTGCGCGAACATCGACATTTGGCCCGTTGCATCAAAGAACACCGGATCGAGGGCGTCATCTCCGATAATCGATATGGCTTGTGGTCGGACCAGGTGCCCTGCGTGTTGATGACCCACCAGCTCAAGATCAAAATGCCCGAAGATTTCCGGTGGATGCAGGCTCCCCTGTATCGATTGCTGCGATGGATCATGGCAAAATATACTTTTTGCTGGATACCCGATTATGCGGGAGAGCCCAACCTTTCCGGAGAGTTGTCGCATGAATATTCCTTACCGGAACATGCGTCATTTGTGGGGCCTTTATCTCGCTTTTCCCCGGTGAATAACGATGCTCCGGGGTATGAATTATTGATCCTGTTATCCGGTCCGGAGCCACAACGCACCCTGTTCGAAGAGATCCTGCTCGACCAATTGAAGCCGATCGATCGGCGGGTGCTGATGGTTTGCGGGAAAACGGAGCAGCAAGAGCAGCAGCAAGTAGCGCCGAATGTAAAGCTCGTTTCCCACCTGGCGGCCCGGGAACTGAACGAAGCTATCGCTCAGGCCGGCCTGGTCATTGCACGCAGCGGCTATAGTACGATCATGGACCTGGCTGCTTTGCAAAAAAAAGCCATCTTAGTGCCTACTCCCGGCCAGACGGAACAGGAATACCTGGCGAAAAGGTTAAAAGACCTGGAGATATGCTATACGAGGGATCAGGGATCATTTGATCTGCAAAAGGCCTTGTCAGAATCGGTAGGATATGCAGGCTTCGGACCGTTTCCCGCCCAAGAGCTTTTAGCCCCCCATTTGCAAGCTTTTTTGGAGGTATGTTGAAGTTTGATCAATCTCTTGAATTTATGTAATCTTCGGCAGTCATAACAGGTATTAGCGCTTTTTTGTAGTCTTTCAGATTCCTGGTCAGCAAGATGTTTATGTGATGTTCAATAGCTGTATAATACTGTATAGCATCTTCAAGATCATTAAAATCAGAAGCTAAGGCCAATTCGATAATTTTATCATCGACCGGCAATACAGCAACCAATACTTTAAACCGGATAATTATTTTCCTCACTTCTCTGTTGGAAAATTGCCGGGATAAAATATAATTAATGTTGGCAATGTAAAGTGATGATATAAAAAGTTTTAGCTGGTCTTTTTGCTGATCTGCCAGAGAAAATAAACGGGCTGAATGATCATAAAAAGGCTTCCGTTTATATAATAGGTCCAGAACAATGTCCGTATCGACAAAGACATTCTCCATTACTTGTATTTGTTTTCAAGAAACTCACCATATTCCTGTTTAGGATCAAGATCTTCAGGAAGTTTTATGATCCCTGATAGACTCTTAACCAAAGGAGTAATATCGATGTCGGTTTTTTTTTCGCTGAGAATTTTTTGCAAATAGTTTTCAATCAGCTTCGACAGGCTAATATTCTTTTGTTTTGCATATTTCTTAGCCTGTTGAATGATTATTCGATCCAGCTTAAGTGTTAATTTAGTGTCCATATCCTCCGATTATACGTACAAATATACCAAAATTGTACGTATTTCGTTGATTTTAGTTTTGGTTATCTCATTGGTTTTTTTCCAAAAGTATCTTCAAAATCAGACGGCTGCCTCTAATAGAGTGCAGTTTTATAAACCTGGATAGCCCGCTCCCTGGCGGTTTTGTGATCGACCATTAGTATAGGTTTTGGAATCGCGATTCCAGGTTGGAAGATCCTTATCTTATTTCCAGGCAGGCGATCTGTTGAAACTGTTCATCCTTGAGAAATGCTTGAATCAGTTCTTTTTTGTTGACAAGAATATCGGCAAGATGATCTGTTTTTCGATTTCCGGTCCGTAACCAGATGATTTTCGGAGGATGTCCATGGATGGTAGCAAGGTCATAGAAATCAGCATCGAAGGTTACAATGGTAAAATCGTTCGCCTTTGCAAAACGCCATATTGCCCGATCGGAGGCATTATCAAGCCCGAGTTCCCTTACTTGTTTTGCTTCAGGAAAGATTTCAGATAACTGTTTGATTAAGCGGAAGGAAATATTCTGATCAAACAGCAATTTCACTAGGCTACACGGATTTTATGCTCTCTGTCAGCAGCATAAGCCAAACAAGCCTGGATCTGATGTGCCGTTAATTCCGGATAATCCTGGAGAATTTCGGAGGTGCTCATCCCGGATGCTAACCAGCTCAACACATCGTAGACGGATATTCTTGTCCCTTGAATACAAGGTTTCCCAAACCGGATATCAGGGTCGATGGTTATGATTTGACGATAATCAGTCATAGTAGTATAAACAAAGATACGAAATAAAGGTTGATTGGGTTGCTTACGGTTTTGGATAAAACCACTTCCCTTCCATGCGTCCGCTTCGGAAGAGAATTAGAACGCTAGGAAGGGAAGAGGAAGCAATTTTATGAATTAAGCCGCAGATGTTTCGGCTTTTTTCTTGTCCATCAGCTTCTCGATCAGGTCGGGTACTTTTTCGAATGCCGCTGATAGGCCACTGTGCTTTTCGGTGCTGATAAAAGAGATCTCATCGCCCTTGGTAACCAGGAAGCCGATCGGCACCAAACCAATCCCGCCTCCGGCGCCACCACCGGAACCTTTACCTGCT
>JANQFB010000255.1 GCA_028278085.1 Chitinophagales bacterium | reverse complement strand
AACTGACTTTACCCTATCCCTTTAACTGCCCGCAAGCTGCCGAATAACTGTTGATGGTTCGATACTCCCCGGACACTGGCAATTGCCTTAGTTTTTATTTGATTGATTACGAAGGATTTCCTATATTTGTTAAGGCATGATAATGTTGCCGCCCTAAGATATACCGGATTCAGCAAGGTATTTCGAAGTTCCCATGAACTTCATTTCGCAAAGTGATCAGGAAAGCCGGGTTTATTGAATGGCCGGTCAGGATTATCGACGCCGGGCGCTGGCAATGACCGGATCAATCGGAACATCACGGGTTTTCAGGAAAGTAATGGCAAGTTACTTTCCATGACCGAAAGAACATCAACAGCATAGTCTTGCCCGAACAATTGATCCCTCAGTCCGGTTGGGATACCACTAGCACGCTGTAGCGGAAAAAACTACAATATTTTGTTAACTGCAAAATATTGATAGACTGTATTTGTGAAGGATCAAATTTTTCATTCGATTCCGCAAAGGCGTACTAGCTATAGGATTTAACTTTGAATCTTTTGTACTAATGCTTAGGGCGTTTATCGGTCTATTATCGGGTATTATATTTTTACACACCTACGGCCAGACCACTTTCCAAAAGTTCTACGGTTCCGGCTCCAATGAATCTTATGCGAATATCATAGGCACCAGCGACGGCGGCTATGCATTGTTTTGCATGACGGGCTCCAACCTCATGTTGATCAAGGTAGATGCTGCCGGAGCGATCGCCTGGTCTAAAACATATACCGGCGTGGGTTCCTATACCCGGGCAGGTGATATCTATCAAACCTCTGATGACGGTTTTTTACTGACCGGAAGGGCCAATCTCGGCACTGGCAACCAGGATATGAGTGTGCTCAAGGTCACTTCCACCGGAACCTTATCCTGGATGAAGCGGATCGATGGCGGCAGCTATGATGGTGGTCGTACGGTTTTCGAGTTGGACGACGGCAATTATACCATTGCCGGAAGAGGCTGTTGCGGTAGTAATGCCATCGGCTCCGGGCATATCCCGATCCAGGTATTTAATGGGGCCGGGACAACCCAATTTAACCGGCATATCGGTAATTCGGGCTGCCCGCTCAATGATCACTATGCCGATGATATTGTACCCTGGGGCGCTGGCAAGATCGCCATGCTGGCTACAAGCGGCGCACCGAATTGCGGAACCAATGGCCACCAGTTGGTACTTTTCCAACTGACAAATTCTGTTACGGTGGTAGCCGGCAGCGGAATGGAATATGGCGGCGGACAAAGAGAATGGGGCAGCAGGCTTATTGCCACTTCCGACGGAGGATTCTTGATCGGGGCATATACCGAATCCTTTGGGACCGGTTTCGATACCGGGGATGTTCTAATGATCAAAACAGATGGAACCGGGGCCGTAACATGGGCCAAACATTATGGCGGCGCTGCTATGGATAACAGCCCGATGACGAATCCGGGTAATTACCGGGAATTGTTTTTCGAACAAATGTGTGATGATGAATATTTGCTGGCATCGTCAACTCAAAGTTTCGGGGGCGGTACCAATATCATGGTGATCAAAATCGACGGCAGCGGTGTCGTACAATGGGCCAAATTGCTCGATCATGCAAGTAACTTATTGCCGGGTGGCGTTATCCAGGCCACGACCAATGAATTCGTTGTGGGCGGTACTATCGCTTCCGGCCCGCATGGATCAGGCGATATGTTCCTGATGCAAATGAATAATACCGATGGGTCCACCTGCGCCGGTACCATCCCGGTGTCGAACCTGGCCGGACTATCGGTAACGGATGTTACCGGATCCATGGTAGCAGCGGCTTATACGCCACCCACCACCTTAGCGGGATCAACCATCACCGGACAATCTCCCGGTACGAGTGATCTCGGCGCGTTGAACACCAGTTGCAGCAACTCAGCCGGAGCCCAGGATTGCGGAACACCCCTTCCGGTAGGTTTATTATATTTTCAGGCAGTCCGTCAAAGCCAGCGAGTCAAGATCCTCTGGAGCACTGCAACGGAGGTGAATAATGATCATTTCACGATCATGAAAAGTAAGGACGGCGGATTTTTTGAAGCGCTGGGAAAGGTCGATGGCGCCGGGAACAGCAATATTACCCAACGGTATAAATTCATGGATGAAACGCCGCATTCCGGGATCAATTATTACCGGTTGAAGCAAACCGATCACGACGGGTTATCGACCTATTCCAATACGATCTCCGTCTTGTTCGATATACCCACCGACCTGCAGGTTTATCCGACGATCACCACCGGTAATGTTAATATCCAATCCACCTACGATATAAGCCTGGAAGTATTTGATATCCGGGGGGCATTGATCTCATCCGAAAAAATTACACCGGATGTCATCGATATTTCCCATCTGCCTGCCGGGGTATATTTTTTCCGTTTTGTCCAGCAACAAACGGTGATAACCCGGAGGATCCTGAAGGAGTGAGATCCGGGGGAGTATCATCGAAAGGCTGATTGACTAACTACCGGCCGGAGCCTCTGCAAACGGCGGCATTTCCACATTAGTAACTGCAAACAACACTTCCAGCCTGTTGGAGGGTACCCCCCAGGAAAATAAGGTAAAGAAAAAGCAGGCTGTCGGATCGGAAACCGGAACATGATCCAACGCGCTTTCCGGTGATTGCCAATGGATCGTTCCGGGATCTTCAAAAGGAAAATCTTTGGATCCGTAGGCTCCATAGGCGGTATAAAGATCGACCGGCTGTTTTTCGGAGAGCCATTTTGCTGCAAAAGTAACTTCCCCGCTGGCCGGGATCTTGTCGGGATCGAGGTAAAAACGGTGCATGTTATCCCAGTTGATCGGACCATCCGCATTATCATACCGCCAGGGTTGCATGGACATTTGCGCATTGGTGATCACAGGCCCTCCGGGTTGTTTGCTGATCCAACTGACCGGCGACTTGGGGTTCATATTCTTATACCCCAGGTTGATGACCTGGAAGGTTCTGGAGGTCATGTAGTTGTAGGGAACGACATTGTTCATCACCTGGATCCCCAGTTGAACATTGAAATTCTCCCGGAAAAACATTTCCCAGGAAGCTTTTGGATTGTTAAGGCCGATGGCTTTCACGGTTGTGGTATAAATGCCGTAGTCCATCATTTTGCCTTTCGGGATCACCAACTGACAACGGGCAGCCGCCCATTCCTGTCCGTCGGGATTCGGGGAGTCGGGCGCCGGCTCCACCGGGGCTTTGGGGTTGAAAGGCAGATATTGCTGGGTATTGATATCATACACCCAACCCGAGTTAGGGGCTAATTTTAAGACAAGCAGATCCCCTTCCGGGTAGGAATTCTCCGGATTCCACATGCTGGAATTGTAATGGGGTAGGATAGGAGGATGCGGTGGGGCCGTTTGCAGGGGTGGCGGCCTTTTGATGGCTGGGTTCCAGGTATGTCCGAATGCTTCGAAATTTTGGCTCATAACATTAGGGTTTAGGTGAATGATTTCTGGTTGGTGGTCGATACACACAAAAAACCCTGTCAAGATATAAAAATTTTAAATGACATGGTTTGACCAAATCATAATGAAGTTTGTTAGTCGCTATGATAAGCCATTTCTTTATTTCGCATTAACACTCACGTATTTTGGGTACTTGAGATGGTATTCGAAGCCTACCCGTTCCTGTTCCATAGGCTCTAGCTCCAATACCCATCGCAGCTTTCCGGTGCTTGCATCTGCTTCCGCCCCATGATCTTCCACCAGGTCGATCTCGATATAGGTTTTTTCGGTTACCGGATATTGATCTTCGACAATGACCTTGATAGGCCTGGTTTTATTATTCCTCACGCTTATCTCATACCCCAGGTGATGTTTGATGGTATTCGATAATACTCTCCGGTCATTGATCCCCTGATTGATATTCCGTTCAACGAGGATGTTACGATCCCTTCCGAGGGAGATCTGTAAGGTATCTTCCAGGGCTTCCGTATCGAAATAGGAAGAGCCGATAAATGTTCCTTCATAGTATATATTGGAATGACCGGAGAGCAGGTTTAGCTTATGCCATTCGGGTAAATGCGCCAATAAAAATGCATGATCATCCATTTTAGGAATGCAGTAATATTCGTAGTTTACCGGAGCAGTAACTTCTTTGATATGAATTTTATGATCCTCCCCGTCGGAAAGGATCGTGTAAGGTATTTCAATAGCATATTCAACGGATGTTACCTTAGTTTCCATGGAATTGGCGACCAGGTTTACCTGTTTTACTTCCCTCGGAGCTTTGAAAGGTTGATAATTGGACCTGACCCCCGGTGTGGATGAAGCAACATTGCTAAGACTTTTGGAAGGTAGCCTTTGGAACGATTCCCTGGTAAAGGTCTGTCCCGTGGAGGTTTTCTCCTCAGGTATCAATGGTATTTTGTACTCGACGACCTCCACCAAATCAAGGACTTCCGCATTGGAGGTCAAATGCAATTCGATGAAGTTATGTTTATCCGGGCTGATCACCAGCGACTTTTCGATCTTCTTATAACCAACATAAGAAACTTTAACATTAAAAGATCCCGACGGCATCGGTTTGATCTTAAACCGGCCCTCGAAATCAGTTGTTGTGCCCATGATCATTTTATCTCCCTTTTCAATAAGGATGTTGGCAAAAGGGATCCCATCCAGCGTTTCCTCATCTAAAACGATCCCTTCTAATACACCATTGCCGGGTTTCGTGGTAACTTTGGCAGGTTTCGCAGACTTTTCAATTATCCATTTATCCATAACCGGCAAGGCATGATCTTGTGCAGGGTCGGCGTTGGATAAGGTTAATTTTACGGAATTCCAGTCCTCTCCCGAAGATTGAAAAACATTGGCCTTATAGACTATTTTCAACGGATCGGTAATGTCATCTACCCGGAAGTCATATACCGGTTCCCATCCGGCCGATGCGAGGTAATAGGTGAATTCAAAATCAGCGGATATGGTCGTTTCACAAGCAACCATTAAAGATACTTCTCCATAGGCTTGAGGGAGTTCATGAGCATATTTCCTGAAATCCTCATTTTCCTTTTCGACTTTTGTCACCAGTTCATCATACCTTTTAACCAATTGAAACTTCAATTGTTGTACTTCCGAGAGCCGCTCCCGGTAAAAAACGGCAGCCTCTCTTATGGAGTTGATCGACCGGTTTTTACCCAGATCACTGTTGCTCATCAGGATATCTTCTTCCAGTTGATAAACTTTTAACTTGTTCTGGATCTCTTTGGCACGGATCTCATAGGTCTTGATCTTATCCCGGAAGGCATTTTCTTTTTCAACGATCTCCTTCAGGTCCGGTAACCGGTTCTTATGTTTCAGGGTTAACAATTGGCAACCTTTGGGCACTTTTACCTGGAGGCTTTGAGGGTCCAGGCCAAAAGGCAGGTCGTTTACCACGATAATGCGGCGTCCTTTTGATAAGGAAACTTTTGCCGTACGGGTAATTTCGGCGCCTTCCAAAAATACGGTTACATCCGTGATAGACGATGAGGCATTAATGCTGTCTGTTTTCGAATAACAGAAAATTGCGGGGAAGAGCAGGAGAACTAGTAGATGACGTTTCATCATGGTCAGGTTTTGGGTTAAACAATCATATCAAACGGGGAAGGCATTGTTCCTCATTCATACTGGATGAGGGCAATTAATGTTAATGATCCGGGAAGGATAATTTGTAAAGGTGCCGCTTCAATTGATATCGAGAAAAGTTCGGCTAATATGTAAAAACCCCTTCCATAGATGATGTAACAACTCCTTGCCCTGATGATAGGGTCGTGCCATTAATCCTTGCTTATGAATGCACAGTGCCGGTTACCGCCGGGGTGTAAAAAACAAGCCAATGGCAGGCAACATTCTTTTGCATATGTAATATTTCAAACCTTATACATTTAAAATTTAACCACTTCCTGTTTTATTGCTACCAAGTGCTGAACAAATTATACCAATTAATGATTCTATATTGAATAAAGGTATAATGTTTTGTCTTTTTGTACCCCGCAATCTTGCGGTTCACACAAAAAATAAAACAAGATGGAAAACTTAACGAGCTTTTTAAATCAACAACGAATGAACCTATTCAATTTATTATTGGTAATGTCGATCCTGGGATTGATCCAGGCCCCCGGGGCATATGCCCAGGTTACAACCGATTGGACTTCCAGGTATCATGCCGGAACCAACGACCTTGCCGAAGATATCGTGGAAGATGCTGGGGTCGTTTATGTTACCGGGTCGAGCCTTGGCGCCGGAACCGGTAAGGACTATACCACGGTAGCTTATGATGCTTCGAACGGGAACCAGCTTTGGGTTAGCCGTTATAATGGAACAGGTAACGGTGAAGACCAGGCAGAGGCGATTGCTATTGAAGGAGGAACGGTGTTCGTTACCGGTTTCAGTGATGGCGTTGGCACGGGAAGAGACTATGCCACGGTGGCATACAACGCCGCTAATGGGACTCAGTTGTGGGTAGCGAGGTATCACTCATCGAACGACCTGGCACGCGATATCGACGCGGATGGCGGCCTGGTCTATGTTACCGGCGGTAGCAATGTTCCGGCCAGCAGTACGGAAGATTATACCTCCATTGCCTACGATGCTGCAAATGGTAACCAGGTATGGGTGAAGCGCTACGATCCTGACAATGCCAAAGATGTGGCCACGGCTATAGTTGCCGATCAGGGAGTTGTGTATGTTACGGGATTCAGTACGGTCTCTCCTTTGCTGGAGTATGCAACAGTGGCATATGATGACAATACCGGGAACCTGCTTTGGGTATCCCGATACAGTAATGGCTTTTTTGATGCTGCCAATGCGATCACCGTTCATTCCGGGAAAGTATTTGTTACCGGGTCCAGCTATGATGCCGGATCGGGAAGCGATGACTATGCCACGGTAGCATATAATGCCTCCAATGGCAGCCAGGTATGGGTTTCCCGGTACCATAAAACTTCGGGAGATATAGCCTATAGCATCGGAAGCGATGGTAATAGTGTATTTGTCTGCGGCTCTAGCTTTGGCGTCGGTACCGGTAGAAATTATGCCACCCTGGCCTATGACGCTTCCAATGGTAACCAGCTTTGGGAGGCCAGGGAGATTGCCGGCGGATCCGGAGAGGCTTTCGACCTGGCAGTGGTTCCCGGTCGTGTGTATGTTACAGGGAAAAATACCTTTACCGGAGATTACGGAACCGTAGCCTATGATCCCGCCAATGGAAACAAAGCCTGGGAAGCCTTATACAACGGCCCCGGAAACAGTGCAGATGTGGCAACAGCCATTGCGGCGGATGCTGTCGGAAATGTATATGTTACCGGAAGAAGTATCGGCAGCGGAACCGGCAACGATTATGCAACGATCAACTATTTTGCTTCCTTCACACCTCCTCCGCCAATGATCGATACGGGCGATGATGATAACGATGGTATCTGCAATGAGATCGACCTTGCTCCATCTACTCCTTCTCATGACTTTAGCGATGGTACTACCGGTGGAAGAAGGATCGATCCGACCAACAACCGGACTTGGTTTATTTGTGATGAATTTTCTCCCTTGGGTGTACGCGTACAGGTTTCCGCCGGCGTGGTACCAGTGGCTGTACAGGATTTCTGCAGCCCTCCGGTCCTGCACAACATAGGCATCAATCAGTCTGCCGATTTCTATATTACCTGTAGTTCTTCTACCATCCAGGTCAATGATGGTGTGGTCGAATCATCCGCAACTGTAGGTGACCTGACCATTACGGCTGTCGTTGAAGCAGGCGATATCGTTACCTTTGACCTGGACAACCAGGGTAACCTGGTGCTCAGCTCTGATGACAGCTCCGCAACCATCGTTGAATTGTTATTGAATGGTTGCCCGGTCAATGTAGTGCTGGAGCCCGGCCAGACGATCGATCCTTTGGAAGGGATCCGGTGTGGCAGAAATAATGACAGGATCCTGGTTTGCCATAATACGGCCAGTGAAGCAAGTGGTAGTGATAGCGGAAGTGGAAGCGGGAGCAGGAGCAGTCGTTCCAGCAAGAGTAGCAGAAGCAGCAAGAGTTCCGGATCATCAGATGACAACCCCTTCCGGACCAAATGTATTAAGGTCAGGGATATTGAAAGACACTTGGCGCATGGTGATGTTTGCGGCCCTTGTAATAGCGCTCACAAGTATGCGGGTGAGGATGATATGGCCACTGCATCCGGAGAGCCGGTTATCACCGTTTATCCCAACCCTTTTCAGGATCAGTTGACCGTAAGGATCAATTTCGAAAGGATCCCGGAGCATGAATCTTTGGATTTGAATATCTACGATCTGCTGGGAAGAACGGTTAAGCGGTTTGAAAACCTCCGGGACGAAAAGCTTGAAATCTTTTTGAATGAGCTGAACAGCGGTATTTATGTATACCGGCTATCCGGTAACCTGGGCACGATGCAAACCGGGAAAATTGTGAAAGACTAAATTTTTTATATCCCCTTCATCATGGAGCGTTCATTCCGGTGGGCGCTCCTTTTTTTATGCCAGGGAATTCCCCTGATATTTTACATCCTTAGGGAGAAATCGCTTTGATTTTTCCGAAAATATCAATAATTTTACCTTGAAAATTGGAATTGCAGATTCCAATTTTCAAGGATGATTGCAAGAAAACACATAGAAGAAATAAAAGAACTAGGGCAATTTTTACCGGTAATAGGGATACTGGGCCCAAGGCAAGTCGGTAAAACAACACTGGTCAAGGAATTTTCAAAAACCATTGACAAAACCTGTGTTTACCTTGATCTGGAAAAACCTTCTGATTTTAAGAAGCTGGAAGAAGCGGAATTATATTTTAGCGCCAACCCCGACAAATGCATCATCATCGATGAAATCCAGATCAAGCCCGGGCTTTTTCCAATTATCCGGGCTATGGTCGATGAAAACAGGATACCCTTGCGATTCATTATATTAGGATCTGCAAGTCCGGATATTATCAGGGATTCGTCGGAATCCCTGGCCGGAAGAATAGGCTATATAGCCCTCGGGCCATTCTCCTTGTCAGAATTAAAGGATGTAGCCTTGGAAAAACATCATTTTTTAGGAGGATTTCCCGGCAGTATTCTAGCCAACAGTGATAAACAGTCATTGAAATGGCTGGATAATTTCATCAAGACCTATATCGAACGCGATTTACCGATGTTGGGGTTTTCCGCCTCTCCGTTAGACATTCGCCGGTTGTGGGAAATGCTTTCCTGGCAAAGCGGAAACCTGTTAAATGCCAGCGCCATCGGTAATTCCTTAGGATTTACCAATCATACGATCAATAAATACATCGATTTTCTGGAAGGTACCTTTATGGTGAACCGGCTGCCACCGTTTTTTGTCAATGCGAAAAAAAGGATCGTTAAATCACCCAAAATATATATATCGGATACCGGCGTTCTACACCGTCTGATGAGGGTCAATTCATTTGATGAATTGAGCGGTATGCCCGTTTTGGGAGCATCTTTTGAAACCTATGTCTTGCAGCAGATCATGACGGAAAAGCCTGCAGATATTGACTTGTATTTTTATCGAACACATGCCGGCACGGAAATAGATATTGTTTTAACTAAAGCTTTGAAGCCGGTTACCAGCCTGGAGGTGAAATATACGAGTACACCAAAAGTTACCAAAGGCTTACTCAATGGCATCGAAGATCTGGGTACGACGAATAATTACATTATTGTTCCGAGATCAGAACCTTATCCTATCAGGGATCATATACAAGTGTGTGGTATTCGGCAGTTTTTGGAAAACAATTTACACGACATGTAATGGACAAAACATGTTTTTAGACCGCTATTATAAGATGCAACCTGGTAGCCGGGTGTCCGCAAAAGATTTGGAAACCAACGGATTTCGCAATAATTTCCACTGTTTGGGGAAACATTACCCAAATATCTTAATCGCTGCTATCATTTAATATTCGACCATGAAAACATCATTTTCCTGCTTGCACTCCTCTGTTTGATGTGATCCTTGTAGTTAAACTGTATGTAACCTCCAAAATACCAAATACAGGGTATTGGAAAAATCGGCAAAACTACCGTCATTTGCCATTTATTTAGAATTTGTCTAAATAATGATTGGTGAAAACCGGCTGCTTTCAGTCTATTTCAATACTACTTTAGACCGGGCAAATGGACAAAAATCAGAACCGCTTGCTAGTCGGAAGCCGGTAAGATCATATATACGCGCATCAAATGGATAATTTCTTACAAGCCATGGTCATGTCTTTCAGAGAAGGTCTGGAAGCATTCCTGATCGTTACCATCATTCTTAAATTTCTGGATAAATCCGGGAACCAGCATCTTAAGACAAGTGTCTGGAAAGGGACCTTCGGTGGCATTGGTTTTTCCCTGGCCGTTGGTTTGCTGCTGTATATTATCTCTACTTTTATCGGTGGCCTTGATGTCACAGCTAAGTTTTGGGAAAGCGTTGCAGGACTAATTGCGGTAGGCCTGATCACCACATTTATTATCTGGATGATCAAACACGGAAGTAGTATTAAGCATCATATTGAAAATGAAGTGAGTCAAAAATTGACGGGAAAAGGTGTGATGATCCTTACTTTATTTATG
>JANQFB010000232.1 GCA_028278085.1 Chitinophagales bacterium | reverse complement strand
TGAGATGGCACAGGCCCCGGAGGTAATTTGTCCCTGCATCTTATCACAGGCTTCCGCTATCCATTGTGGCGCTCCGATATAACCGATACGCCAGCCGGCCATGGCAAATCCTTTCGAAACGCCGTTAACCGTAATAACCCTGTCTTTGATAAAGTCGAACTGGGCAATGCTTTCGTGCCGGTCGGTGAAGTTGATATATTCGTAGATCTCGTCCGAAATAATATATATATCGGGATGTTTGGCGATAATTTCAGTGATCTCCCGGAGTTCCGATTTGGAATAGACCGTACCGGTCGGATTACAAGGCGAAGAAAAAAGGAAGATCCTGGATCTGGGCGTGATGGCGGCCTCCAGTTGTTGGGGATTGACTTTGAAATCACCGTCAATGGTTGTCGGAAGGTCGATGGTCTTACCCTCCGCCAGCTTGATAATTTCCCGGTAGCTCACCCAATAGGGATTGGGCAGGAGTACTTCATCGCCGGGATTCAATATGCTGAGCACAATATTCGCCAGTGATTGTTTGGCCCCGGTCGATACCACGACCTGTTCCGGTTGGTAGTCGAGATTATTGTCGCGCTTGAATTTTTCGGCAATGGCTTCTCTCAATTCCTGGAATCCCGAAACTGGGGTATAATGGGTATAGCCCTCGTCGATAGCAGCTTTTGCGGCATTTTTGATATGTTCGGGGGTGTCGAAATCAGGCTCGCCCAGGCTTAGGTCGATAATATCCATGCCCTGGCTTTTCAATTCCCGGCTCATCCTGGCCATTTGAATGGTTTCGGATTCGGATAAATTATTGATCCTGTTGGAAAGTTGCCCCATAATGATGAAGCTGTGAAATTAGTAAATTATGGGCAGTTTGTTAACTTGGAGGTTTGAATTCGGGAGGCCATCGGGAAGATAGGAAAAGGATACGGAGAAAAGCTGTGTTTATAACGTTTTCAAGCGGATGTATGTGTAAATTGGTCTTGAAAAATCATCTATCGATCATTCATGTTACCTACAATAGACCCGACTAGCGCAGAACATGATCTTGCAGGATGGCAGATATTGCTGATCTTTGCCTTGTTGCTGTTGCCCGTGTTGGCCACCTTGTTCTATTACCTGGTTTTTCTCAACCTGGCTGAAAAATGGTGGAGCTTCCGGTATAAGATCTTCCCCAAAGATATTCCCCTGAACATCAAGACAGAATTGGTCAACCACCAGTCCTTTTACAGAGATCTGCCTCCGGAATTGAAATACCGCTATGAACAGCGATTAATGGTATTTCTGAAATCCAAAAAATTTACACCGAAACATATGCCTGCCGTAACCGAGCGGATGAAGATACTGATCGCGGCCTCGGCCGTGCAGATAACGCTGGGCTTGAACCGCTACCGGTTGAAAGATTTCAGGGATATCCATGTATTCCCCGATCGCTATTGGCACAAATATGCCGGGAAAAGCTTCAAAGGGCATGTCAGCAGTCGCAGGGGGCTGATCTGTATTTCCTGGAAGCATTTCGAACATGGCTATGACCATCCGGATGACGGCATCAACCTGGGTCTGCATGAAATGGCCCATGCCGTCAAACTGCAATTGATCCGGAAAGATGTTAACTTCAGATTTTTGGATAAATTTGAGCACTGGGCCAAAGTTGGCCGGAAGAAACTGGATACGATCCGGGCAGGGAAAAATACCCTGCTCCGGGATTATGCAGGAACGAATTTAGATGAGCTCTTTGCCGTGAGTGTTGAATATTTCTTTGAACAACCGGAAGATTTCAGGGACCAACTGCCGGAACTGTTCCAGTCGATGTGTGATCTGTTGAATCAGGATCCCATCAAAAAAGAGTTGTTAAATCAAAAAACCTAACATCAATGTTGTCCGGGGAATTTTTAATAATTCGGTATTCGCAAGTAATTTGATTGAAGAACAAGGAACACCGATCAACGATTTTAGAAGTAATTATCTGTTCTTCAACTTCTTAAATCTCCAATCGTTAATCCTTGTTCGATATTCTTGTTGGTATTTTCGAATGGGCTATGAAATTACAAATAGCAACTACGATTTTGTCGACAAACGTTTAATTCAATGATAGCAAGTATTTGAAGGTGAATAATTAATTTAAACCGAACACTATTAATCTACCATTAATCGTGCGCTCCCTGGCACAAATGTAACAGTATGGAAGTTTCACTGGTCATTATTTTCCTCGGCTTGCTGGTTTTCAGCGCTCATATTTTCAATGCCTTATTCAGCAAGACCAAGATCCCCAATGTGCTGTGGCTGCTGGTGATCGGGATTATCCTGGGGCCGGTGCTGAAAATTGTCAGGCCGGAACATTTCGGATCCGTTGGCCCGATCTTCACTACCGTAACCCTGATCCTGCTATTATTTGAAAGTGGCACCCAACTTCGGATAGGTGAGCTGGCCAAATCGATCGGATCGGCTTTTTTCCTGACCTTATTCAATTTTATCATCAGCGCAGTTATCGCTACCGTAGCGGCACGCTACCTGACTAACTCCCTGGATTGGTTGCCGGCGGCATTTTTTGGCGTGATCGTTGCCGGAACCTCTTCCGCTGTGGTCATTCCGATGATCAAGCAATTAAAAATGAATAAGAACGGCGAAACGATCTTACTGCTCGAATCGGCCCTCAGCGATGTCTTATGCCTGGTGATCGGCTTGGCCCTGCTGACCGCACTCAAAGAGGGGGTTTTTAGCTTAACTGCGATCCTTGACACGGTTTGGAAATCCTTTTTATTTGCCCTGCTGATCGGTGTTTTCGGCGGCATTGTCTGGTCGATCTTTATTCACCAGATGCGAACCATCAAGAATTACACCTTTACCAACCTGGCTTTTGTTTTCATTGTTTATGGCGTTTCCGAATACCTGGGCCTGAATGGCGGCATTGCCACACTGGGATTCGGTATTGCCCTGGGCAACGCCTACCTGTTCAACCAAACTTTTATGAAGGATATGATCAAATTCCGGGAATTGCTGCCGGAAGAAAGAAGTTTTTTTTCGGAATTGGTATTTATCCTGCAAACCTATTTTTTTGTTTATGTGGGCGTATCCATTCAGTTCGGGGATCCGCTGCTTTATGTGGTGGCATTGCTTATCGTTATGGCGGTCATTGCGGTCCGTCCGGTTTCCGTCAAGGTATTTGTCCGGGAAAAAATGGACCTCAAGGAATTGGCGATCATGGGGATCTTAACACCCAAGGGATTGGTTCCGGCAATTTTGGCAACCATCCCCCTGCAACATGGAATAGCGGGAGGGGAAGTGATCAAAGATCTTTCTTTTGCCGTGGTATTATTGAGCATTCTGATCTGCGCGATCCTGGTGATCATCCTCAGCAACGATCCTTTCGCGATCGGTTATCTGCGAATGTTGCTGCAGGGAAAATCCGTACCGGCAGTTGAAGAGCCGGCAGATCCGATCAGCAGCGAAACACCGGCAGAAGATCCCGGGCCTATGGACCAAAGCGGCGATGCGCCACTGGATAGCAAACTATAATAAAGCACACATCCGGGAGGGAGGCCAACCCCCTTCGACAGTTAGCCCGGAAAGCTATGCACATTAAAGGAAATAAAAAGATCATCAACGGCTGGGCCATGTACGACTGGTCCAATTCCGTCTATTCCCTGGTGATCACCTCCACGGTGTTTCCGATCTACTTTAATACCGTTACGCCGGAACAGGTCACCTTCATGGGCCTGGAATGGATCAATACCTCCCTGTATTCCCTGGCCATATCCTTTTCTTTCCTGGTGATCGCTTGTTTTTCGCCCATGTTATCCGCCATCGCCGATTATTCCGGTAAGAAGAAGGGGTTCATGAAAACCTTCTGTTACCTGGGGGCGATATCCTGTATGGTTTTATACTTCTTCGACGGTCAAAACCTGGCCCTGGGCATTTGGGCATTCATCCTGGCCAGCATCGGTTATTCCGGATCCATCGTTTTTTACAATGCCTATCTGCCCGAAATTGCCGAACCCGCCGACCAGGACCGGGTCAGCGCCAAAGGATTCGCCATGGGTTATATCGGTAGTGTGATCCTGCTCCTATTCAATCTCTCGATGATCTTATTCCCCGGAACCTACGGATTAACCGAAACATCGGCCTTCCCGGCGAAGTTCTCTTTTTTCCTGGTTGGGATATGGTGGGTTGGATTTGCCCAGATCACCTTTTCCCGGATGCCTAAGAATATCTATAACCGGAAGCCTGAAGGTAATTATCTCTTCAAAGGTTACCAGGAGCTGAAAAAGGTATGGCGGCAATTCAAAGAGATACCATTTATCCGGATATACCTGGCCGGTTTCTTTTTTTACACTATGGGTGTGCAAACGGTCATGTACCTGGCGGCTACCTTCGGAGAAAAAGAGCTGAGCCTGCCGGCGGATATATTGATCACTACGGTGCTGGTGATCCAACTGGTGGCCATTCCCGGAGCCGTTGGATTTTCACGACTGTCCGGAAAATTAGGGAATATCCCTGCATTGATGATCTGTATCGTGATCTGTATCGTGATCTGCATAGGCGCCTATTTTATAACAGGGGCTACGGGCTTTATCATTACCGGCGGTTTTGTCGGCCTGGTCATGGGAGGTGTGCAATCCCTGAGCCGTTCCACTTATTCCAAAATGTTGCCGGAAACCAAAGATCATGCTTCCTATTTTAGCTTCTATGATGTTTGTGAAAAGGTGGCGATCGTGCTGGGAACAGCCTCTTTTGGCATCATTGAACTAATAACAGGCGATATGCGGAACACCCTGATCGCCCTTACGGTGTTTTTTGTGATCGGATTTGTTTTTCTGGGGCATACCCGGCGGCGGCTGCCAAAAAAATTACGGGAATCTGGCGCAAGTTTGTAAATTTGAATCCGTTTAATCCCTTCGTATGAAAGTAGCTTTGTTTATTCCTTGTTTTGTCGATCAATTATTCCCGGATACCGCCTTTAACATGGTAAAAGTCCTTGAAAAAGCGGGTTGTACCGTCCATTATAACACAGCCCAAACCTGCTGCGGACAACCGGGATATAATGCCGGTTACTGGCAGGATGCCAAGGAAGTGGGGGAGAAGTTTATCAAAGACTTCGAAGCGGAGGAATATGTGGTAGCGCCTTCCGGAAGCTGTGTCGGTTATGTCAGGAATTGCTACGAAAAACTATTCGAGGATTCGGCATATTTCAATGCGGTCAAACAATTGCAGCAAACGGTATTCGAATTCTCCGAATTTATGGTGGATGTCCTCCAGGTGGAAGATGTCGGCGCCAGCTTACCCGGTAAAGCCACCTATCATGATGCTTGCGGCGCCCTGAGGGAGTGCAGGATCAAAAGCGCGCCCCGGAAGCTGCTGCAACAAGTAAGGGATCTGGAACTGATCGAAATGAAAGATGTGGAAACCTGTTGCGGCTTCGGCGGAACTTTTTCGATCAAATACGAGCCCATTTCCATCGGTATGGCAGATCAGAAAATAGAAAATGCAACCGCCACCGGCGCCGATTACCTGATCTCCACGGATCCTTCCTGTTTGATGCATCTGAACGGATATATCAAACATCAAACCGCCCCGCTCAAAACCATGCATATTGCCGATGTGCTGGCCTCCGGCTGGAATTAACACACAACTTGATATCTATACCGGAAGGAATTATTTGCCGGAGCTCATTTGTTCCCGAACAACGGTATTGTGGCTACCGATCTGCTTGCTGCTCCCCGTCTTTTCGATCATAACCTTGAACAGTTGATCTCTCTTGGCCGTTAAGGCCGCATCACTAACAGCCCCGGTATCTTTTGGGCGGAACGGATAAAAGGTGGCTTGGGCAGCCGGTTCCTGCTTCAGCCGGTCGATAACTTTATCCAGAGCGGTGGCTTGATAGATCACATACCTGTCCGGTTCCGGAAAGTTTTCCAGCAGCAAGGTTTCTCCATCTGTTGTTTTGGCGCTATCGCCTAGCATTACCAATACGGGATATTGTTTCCAGGCTTCCTTGAAATGGACCACGAACAGGTCGTTGCCACCGGTGGTCTTGTTCGTTGAGGAAAAATAGCCCCTGTTTCCCGTACGCAGGTATCCGGTTTCGTCATTTACCGAATTAATAGGGAATCCCAGGTTCTTAGGCTTGCCCCAACCGCCGTTTTCGAGCCGGCAGCTAAAGATGTCGAAACCTCCCATGCTCTTATGACCCTGCGAGCTGAAGGTAAGCCTTTTTCCATCGGGTGATAGCTTTGGACTGATCTCATCATAGGGGGTATTGATGGTTTCTCCCAGATTTTGTGGCGGGCCCCAACTGCCGTCGGATTGTTTTTTCCGGTAATACAGGTCTTTTCCGCCATATCCCTCTGACAGGCTGGCTGAAAAGTAGAAAAATTTACCATCGGGAGATAAGGATCCGCTGCCTCCCCAGGTTTCGAAGGGTTGGTCGAAGGTCAAAAGTGACCCGTTGCCCCACTTTTTCTGTTGCCGTTCGCTTTGGTACAGCCGGCCTTCTTTCATTGGCGTATAGCCATAATACAGCAGCCGTTTGCCATCCCGGGAGATATCCAGCGACCGCTCATGCCCGGGGGAATTAATGCTTGATCCGATATTGGCCGGCTTTGCCCATTGGTTGTCCTGCCAGTAGGAAATGTAGAGATCCTCGAAATATTCCCCTTTCGGATCGGGCCTGCCGTACACATCCATCCGGCCGCCCTTGCTTCCGGATCGCCTCGATGTGAAGATAATTAACTGCTCCTTCGGATCGACCACAGGATTATATTCGGAACGTTTGGTGTTGATGGTGGTACCGATAGGTTCGATGTATACTGGTAAGGAGTCTTTGATCAACGCGATACCGTTATGGCACATGTCTATTTGCCGTTCGATGCCCACAGGATCGTTCAGTTGCTGTTTGGTCAAACCGGCGGCCTGCTTGTAATAGTCGATGGCCTGGTCGAAGCGATAAGTTAAATGGCAGGCCCTGGCCAGGTAATAGGCTACTTCTTTTTTGTCGACCTCTTTTTGGTCCTGGTGCGTTAAGGAGGTCAATACCTGCTTCAGCACGCCGAATGCCAAAGGCACTTTCCCGGGGATCTCGAGATAACATCTGCCCAAGAAGTATTTATATTTCAGCTTTTCGGGGTTTTCCTTGCTGAGCTTTTTAAAGAGGTAGGAGGCTTTCTTAAAATTCCTTTCCTGGTAATAGGCAAAGGCCTCTTGCTTGCTGACCGGTGGTTTTTTCTTGGATTTTCCACCCTTCCCGGATTGAGCCATAACCTGGCCGGCCGCAAAAAAGAGGCACAGGAGGACAATACAGAGGTATATTGATTCTTTAAGTGGCCTTTTCAATGGGAGCATCTGCAATAATAAGCAGAATGGGGAAATTATTAATTAAAATGGCTTTAAAACAGGTGAGGCCATTAACTCCTTTAGTAAGGATAATGTCGAAGGTTCGACTGTTTGTCGGTGTAGCATTGGAATTCTGATTGAGGGATATGCAAGATAGTACTGAGAAAGGTCAACGTTTTGGCATCCATGGCCCGGATCCTAACCACTTCCTTTTTTATTCGATCCAATCCATAGTACTTCAGAATGGCTCGCCAATCTTCCAATTTGCCACGAGTTACAACACGCTCAATAATGTGCCGGGCACTTTTTTCAAAGTCAATTGTATCAGGATTGGTATCCCATAGCAGATATTTGCTTAATTGCATGCTATAAAATTAACGAAAAGTCCTTAAACAACTGATCCGTTAAAAATGTCGAAGGCAAAACGATGAATATGGATTGATGAATAATGAACTTCTTCATTCATCATTCCCTCTTCATCATTCAAATATATGCTTGTAATGAACGCCCACAATGGAGGACTGAACCGGATCGATCACCTGGATCTCCCGCTGGAATAGATAATACAAATTGACCTGCCGGTTTTTATGCAAGCGATACTCGAGTCCCGCGAATATGCGATACTTGTCATACTGGCTACCCTGGTGGTCGATCCGGTAGTACCATTCCGTCGACAGGTATGGCCAGATCGTTTTGGTCAGATCGTACCGGCACCTGAGCTTGTGTCTTAGATGGTTTTCCGGCAGTTCGTTTTTCAGCACCAGGTGTTGAAGCCTTGCCCGGTAGGTGATCACCCAATCATCTATGCGGCGGCGCAAATGTATATTGGCAGCTACCCGGTGACGTAATTCCCGGACTTGGATGATCCATCGGTAATTCCCCGAGATCCTCAACCAACGGCGTAATTCATAGCGGATCGTGGCATCGGTAAAGATGGACCGGAAACGCGGAACAGGATGATTCAAGCGCAATTGCTGTTCGAGCCGTGCAATGATCTTATCACCCAATTCGGATTGTACTTCGACACCTGTCCAAAGCACTCCGATGGGTGTGGGCCCGAACGAAGTTTCCTCCTGGGCCCTTGCCAGTAAACCATATCCGGCAAGGAAGATGATAAGGATTAAACGATACCCGAAATTTCCGGTATCAATGATCATTCTCGTAATAATAAACCCTGATCTGCGCAATATCCCTTAAAAAGTCGATCCGCCCGACCTCGATGCGATGGATATCGAGCCCGGTGCGTTCTTTCAGGTCAGCCAGCAACTGATCATAATGCTCCGGCTTAACCAGGTCGATCTTTTCATAAACGATCGTTTTGCGGGTCTCGGTTTTGAGTAACCATACTTTTTCCAGGAAATAGGTAATCGCGATCAGCCCCAGGTTGGTGAAGAGTAATTCCGCATAGCTCACCTTTTTCGTGCTGATAGCGTTGAAAACCGCTACCCCGATGATCATAAAAAGATAGGTCATATCCTGGATGGAGATCGGTAAGGTCCGGTAGCGAAGGATCGAGAAAACGGCGAACAAGCCGAAGGCGAATCCGATGCTCAGTTTTACGCTGCTGAGGAGGTAACATAAGAAGAAGATCAGGATATTGAACATGAAATAAGTGAAGAGATATTCCTTCTTCTTATAAATGTTGTAATAGATAAGCCTGACGATGACAAAGGTGATGACGAAATTAAAGCCAAACCTGACGACCAGCTCGCTGAAATCCTCGATATTGATCACCCTGATATCGAACAACCTGATATCTTCTATAGCTTCAAGCAACAGCATTTTCTAGTTTGTTTAAGGTTAGGAGTTTGGGTTTGAACCGGTTGTATTTGAGATGATCATGCGTCAGCAACATACCGGTACAGTATTTACTTAACCGCATGGGAGCGATATGCATCTTGCGCATCGTGCTGACGAAAACAGATTTCGTGGAAAAGCGGTTTTGTTTGATCTCTGCGATCACCAGTCTATGGAGCGCTTTCTTTTTTCCATCCTTCTCAAAGCTTAAATGCCGGTCGATCGTTAATCTTTCCTGGCGATGCTTGTCGACCAGGGTAATGCGGGTAAAATAGATCCATAAAGTAGCGCCCAGGGCATCGCCTGGCAAGGTCGACTGCTGCGCGATCAGATCCAGGCAGGGCTGTGTGGGCAGATCCGTAATGTCCGGTTGATTGATCCGGGATTTGATGGTCCGGTTTTTATTCGACTTGAACTTTATTTCAAAAAAGCAGGTATTGGTTTCCACATAGCGCCGGTACCGGATCTTATACCGGTTCAGTTTACCATTGTGATGGTCATTGTATAATTGCAGGTCCGGGGTATCGAAATAAAGGGAGCGGTAAGTCATGTCCCGGTGTCCGTCGATCTCCAGGATATCATATTGCTCCGAAAGTTCGCCCAGCACCTCCTCCAATCGATCGATGCTGAATACATACTTGGTATCCTGGCGGTTTAAGAGTTTAACCTGGTCCATAGCTGCCAGGGAAATGGGCTTAAAGCTCCGGATACGTTGGTCAAGGGCGCTTTCCGGATCCTTACCGGTGGTATTCGTACGCATAAGTTTTTTTGGATTTCAATTTACCATTGCCGTCGAAAACCTTTTTTTCCGTCCGGTTACCATACGAATCATACGCAAAAGTGGTTTTTTTCCTGACTTCGCCATCTTCGTTTTTTTGGATGATCATCGTACGGTTATGCTTACTATCATAGGTATATAAAAGGTGTTTCTTGATATCCCCGTCCTCGGAATATTCAATTTCTTCGACCTTGTTGCCATGTTGATCATATCGCTGAAAAGTCTCCTTGATCTGCTTGCTGCTTTCCCCTTTTATATTATAGGAGTACGTGGTTTTCGATTTTACCGGCGTCTTATCCGATTGTGCCCATAGCCCCTGAACGATGCAACAGCATACCATCAGCAATATGTATTTTTTTATCAACATGGCTTTAAATATAACAATTTAATCAAGGATTACAATATCCGGCACTTGGATCGTTTGGTCATCCGCTGATACGGATACGGTTTTTTGTATGGCCTCCGTCCCGCCCGGACAGGAATCACACTGGGAATAGGCCGATAAGGTATAGTCGCCGGGGATCAGCCCTTTAAAGGCATAGGAACCATCGGCGCTGGTTCTGATATCATCGAAGTTTTCAGCTTCATTCTCATAGCTGATATAAACCCTTCTTTCCGGCACATAATATTCCTCGATCAGTTGCCCGCCCTGGTCGAGATCCCGCAAAAATACCTTGCCCCGGATCACCGCTATCCCGTCATCGATGTCTAATATTCTTCGCAAACTAAGATCGCCATCGGATATGATCGACTTATTGTCGGTAATGGCCAAAGTTGCGGTTACAGTTTCTTTCCCTCCCGGGCAGGCCGGACAATCCTGGTAGGCAAAAACCGTGTAATTACCTTTCCTCAGATATTTGAATTGATAGACACCGTCCGAATGTGTCCGGATATCGTCGCTGTAAATGTCATCTTCCCCGTATACCAGGTATACCCGTTCTTCCGCGGCCGGGGCAGAACCCTTGGCAGTCCCGTATGTATCTTCATAAGCATAGGTAACCGTTCCCTTAATGGTCGATGTACCACCTTCTCCGGCGGGCTGTTTACAGGCGAATAGGGCGAGCCCAAGCAGAAAAACAGGATTACGGAAAATCAGGATCATCACACAGCCGCTTTAGGCCCCAAATTTACCATTAATATTGATTGGGCCTTAACAAATGGCGGGAGAATCGAATAATTTCTTACCAAAAAGTTAACCTATCCGGCCAAATGATAGGTTAGGGCGTGCGGGCGGGTGCTCCGTTGTAGCGGCAGTCGGCAGGCCAAGCGCCCCTGGGCCGTACGTGGGCTTCCTCCGTCAGCCTCCGCC
>JANQFB010000098.1 GCA_028278085.1 Chitinophagales bacterium | reverse complement strand
TTATTTTCAGGACTACCATGCGGGTGGGGATGTGTTTTTCTTTGCCGATGCTTTCATTGCCAAGTTCAATCCCAGTGGTCAACTGACCTGGAGCACTTTATTCGGAGGAGAATCGGACGATTTAATATATGGTATCTCCGTTGATAATGTAACTGGCCATTTGTACATTACGGGCAATTCAAATTCGATGACAGCATCGGATAATCCTTGTGGTGTTCCGGGTAATAATGGATTCCCCTTTTGTGATCCGGGTAATAATGCCTATTTCGACGATGGTTTTACAGGCGGGGCTAGTGATATTACGCTGGCAAAATTTTCCTTGAACGGAGAGTTGAAATGGTCAACTTACATCGGTGGTCTCCATGAAGATGGTGCCACTAATGTGGCCACTAATTTATCCGGAGATGTATATATCACAGGATATACTTCTACTTCCCAATATTCTTCGGTTAGTTGCGGAGTTCCCAATGATCAGGCTTTTCCGAAATGCGCCAGTGGTACTCAGTTTATCCAACCTTCTTTTGGGGGAGGCGTCAATGACAATTTTATCATGAAATTCAACCATGACGCAGAACTCAAATGGTCCACATTTATCGGTGGAGATGGCAGGGAAGATCCGGAAGTTTTCGGATCAGGAGAACCGGCAATAACCTGCGATCAGGATGAGAACCTGTACCTGGTTGGCACGTCCTATAGCCCGGGTGCATCGGGAGGGGTTTCACTGCCGGTCAAAAAGAACCCGGGATTATACCATCAACCTGAAAATACGGATGCTGCCAAGGGAAATTATGGCATTGGAGATGCTTACATCATGCGGTTTTCCCGGGATGAAGAGCAACAGTGGGCTACGTATTTTGGTGGGCTAGGGCATTCCAGCGGTAATGTAATCGGAGACCATGGGACTAAAATTGCCACCTATCTCAATAATAAAATGTACATTATTGGAGGAACTTACAGTAAACAGGATTTTCCATTAAGATGCCCCAATACGGCAAACCCTTATTGTCAGCCTGCGAACACTGTCGGTCCCAATAATTCGGATGCGTATATTGCTAAATTTGACTTGGCCAATATCACTTTAAAAGAACAATTCCATGAAAATCAGCCCGCCTTAAATTTCCGGATATATCCCAATCCAGCCGATCAATTTGTGCATGTACAAATACCGGTTCTTGAGCAGCAGGGGGTAACAATTATCATCAAAAATGTATTGGGGGAAACCGTCTATTATAAAAATTTCTTATTAAATTTCGGAAATATAAACCAATACATACCTCTTGATGGCATACCTATTGGAATATACTTTCTGAGTGTTCAAATTGATGAAATCATTTCTACACAAAAGTTTATTTATCAATAGTATTCAATTATATGGATATTGTTCAATATGCTGATTTTCGTAAAGGCTACATTTTGCCCTTCATATACCTTTGCCTTGTTTACATAGGCCCGGTTTATCTTCATGCCCAGCCTTCCTGGGAAAATATTGGTTCAGGTACAGATGACGAAATATATACACTATATGTAGATACTACTGCAAATGTGCTCTATGCAGGAGGGAGGTTTAAATACATGGATGGTATCAGGGTCAATGGTATCGCCAAGTGGGATGGAAGCTCCTGGGATTCTTTGGGAAAGGGCTTTACTTTTATGGGTGGTGGCGGCTATGTAAGCTCTGTGATTAAATACCGCGATCATATATATGCTGCAGGTATATTCGATTCATCAGGTAATACCCCGGTCAACTATATTGCCCGGTGGAACGGTTCCCGTTGGGATTCTGTGAAAGGAGGCGCCAACGGTATTGTTAATAACTTATGTGTGTTTAAAGATGAGTTGTATGTTATGGGGCAATTTTATCATATCGACAGTAAGTTTGCACACCTTATTGCGAAATGGAATGATACAACTTGGGCCAGGCTGGACAGCACCATATGGGACGGGAGTTTTGGAAATATCTTGCAGACAGCCATTTCCTACAAAGATGAACTGATTGTCGGAGGCCGGATTCGGAATCTGTCCATGGATATCTGGAAAATGGCCCGGTGGAACGGCAGCTTTTGGCAGGCGATTCCCAATACTATTGCTAGCGACCTGGCTTCTGTAAACTCCTTTGCTGTATTTCAGGGTGATCTCTATGTTGGCGGCCACTATATGATGCTGGCTAACCAGTTTTTGAACTATATTGCCCGGTGGGATGGCGAACAGTTCTACCAAGTGGGTCAGGGCGTTGATTCCAGGGTCAACAAATTATTTGTTTATCGAGATAAATTATATGCTGTTGGTTATTTCTTGGAAGCCGGTGGCGTTGAAGCTTCGAGAATTGCGAAATGGGATGGCGAGCAGTGGTGTGGACTGGGCAGTGAATTTGACCCCAATTATTCTATTAATGATATTACGGTATTCAACAATGAGCTTTATATCGCTGGCTATTTTGCAACTATTGAAGGAGATACGATGAACCACATTGCTAAATGGTCTGGGGAGAATTACACTGACTCCTGTGGAAATTTGCTTGCTAATGATTCCCAAACTTCAATATCCAATAACATTAATGTTCATCCCAATCCATTCCATACGACCACAACCATTTTTTTGCAAGGTATATATGATATTAATCAACCGTTTAGCTTTTTGTTATTTGATGTTTCGGGCAAACTCGTAAAAGAGATTGAACCTTTACCCATTCCTAAATTTACGTTTCATAGATCCTCTCTTCCCAATGGTATCTATTTATACCAGATCATGCACAACAACAGCATCATTCATTCTGGCAAATTGGTAATTCATTAGCAAAACTTAAGTTTCTTTCCTAGGCCTTTGCGCTTATCAAGGTATAAATATAAGCCTAAGGTATTGAATAAAATATGCTGTTATCATGACTAGCCACAGGATCGACCCGCCCATCGATACCTGTTCCGATGTTGCATAAACGTGGTCTTCATATTTGAATTGGATCTCATGGCGGCCTGCCGGTATTCGCAAGGCCCTCAGGATATAATTCGCCCGGATATGATCCGCTTTTTGCCCGTTGATATAGGTCTGCCAGTTTTCATTGCCCTTGTAGTATATCTCGGAAAAAACCGCCAGTTGGTCGACCGGTGAGATACTACGATAGGTAATTTCATCGGGTAAGTAGGAAAGCAACTCTATTTTCCCAAATGGATAACTGCCGTAATCAAACCCTTCCAGGTAAGCTTTGAAATCCTGGTGGATAATGGCTTCTTCGGCAGGTTTGAAAGATTGCAGCGCATTGATCTCCTCCTGCGGATCCTTTACGAAACGGTGTTCTTTAACGAACCAGGCCCACCCCAGGGCATCATAGTTTGTTAACACGCTTTCGGCCCGGGGGCCATTGATGATATATTTGGTATTCAGCATGTTCAACACCGGTGTAACAGTGGCGATGGTATCTGCCAATCCGTTTAATTCACGCTTCAGGCAGCGGTCGATCACTTCCTGGTAGCGGCTTAGTTTGACTGCGGAATAACCACCGATGTTCTGATGATGATAATTCAGTTTGCCGTCGGCGAAAGTCAAACCATCCAGGTTCAGGACCCTCTTGTGCGGGAATTCATCCCGCATAATCAACAAGTCGGCTGCGCGTGGCTGAAATATTGTTGCAATATCCTTCTCCCGGATATAGTCGCTATTATTGACATACCTGCTATTCACCAGCCAAAGGTCAGCGACCAACAATACGGTTAATAACAACAGGCACCATATCCTGTCCATTTTCCGGTTGATCCACCCCCAAAGCAATCCTCCCGCGATCAATACAATGATCAGGCTTCTGAAAGCATCAGTCATCAGCAGCGCTTCCCTTTCCGCCATAACGGTTTCCATGATATAGCGTACATTGGTTTCATTGGGGATCATCTTATAGAATTCCTGCTCCATGATATCATCTTTGCTAAGCTGTTGATCGGTCATGGTAAAACCGGGTTTTAGGTCAAACAGGTAAGGACCGGCCAGCAATATTCCCAGAGCGATGGCGCCTAGTATCAGCATGGTTATCCTGACAGCTTTGATCAGCTCATCTGCCGGAAGCTTTTCGCTGAAGATCTTTTGCAGCCCGAGAAATCCAAGCCAGATCACGGGGATATTGGCTAAGCCCAACATCAGCGACGGGGATTCGAATCTATTCATAAAGGGCAGGAGTACCATTAAGGCGTCATGAAGCAGCCACGTGTTTTTTCCCCAGGAGATGATCAAAGCCACCCCGAAAAGGCTGACAAGGATCCGCTTTTTCCGGCCTTTTACCACAAACAAAGCCAGCACAAAAAGAAATATCACCACCGCACTATAATAGACCGGGCCCGTTACATATGGCTGATCGCCCCAGTATAATGGCAGATTATTGGTAATGTTTTTCGCTATCTGCTGCGGCATTTCATATTTCACAAACTCGATGTAAATATCCGAGGAGGTACTCAGGTATTCGTTGATCGAGCCTCCCATAAAACCCGGCATGAACAAGGTCAAGGTCTCCAGGACCCCGTAACTGAAGGGAGCCGTTTGATCGGGATTTACTTCCTCTACGCCCATGCTATCCGGGGAGGATCTGTGTTCGTAGGCGGGCCATAATAATGACATATTCGGTAATATGGCCAAAGCGCCTGCAATCCCCAGTATGGCAATGGCTTTTGTTAAGGCACCGTAGGCCTTTTTCCGAATATAGATGATGGCGCCAAAGACACCCACCACAAAGATCCCGATCAACAGGTAGGTCGTAAGCTGCAGGTGGCCCGTTGACAACAGCAAGCCCCCGAAAATGGACAGCAGCAACAATCCGGGCCAATACTTTTTCCGGCCCAACAGCCAGAGGGCTCCGAGCACAGGAGCTGCAAACCCGGTCGCAAGAGCCTGGTCGAGCTGTCCCGCTTCGATGGAAAGGAAGTTGAAGGTGGAAAAGCCAAATGCCAGGGCCCCGGCAGCGCTGATCCAGGGTTTACCACCGAGGCAAATCAGCGAAATGTAAAAACCTAGCAGGTATATCAAAAGGATATCCAGCGGCTCGCCCAGCAAACCCTTCAAAGCACTCCTTATTTTCAGAATGATATTCGAAGGATATACAGACCAGATATCATGGGCAGGCATCCCGCTGAAGTTGGTTGTTGTCCAACGGCTCAGCTTTCCATGAGCCCGGTAATGATCCCGGACTTCCTTGCCCAGGGCATATTCCTGGACTTTTTCCCCCTTGAACAGGATCTTTCCTTCCAGGGCGGGTTTAAAATAGACCATTGACAGCCCTAAAAATATTATAATGGCCAGCGGGTGCCAAAGGCTTCTTTTTATCCGGTCGTAATATGGCAGCTTCTTCATGGGATTCATGGGTCTACCGGGTGAACAGACAAATAATTCATCAGGAACATGCCCATACTGAGGTTCAGGAGATCGACTTCAACGGTTTCGATCTTATCGCCCTTGTCCATCAATTTATCCTGGTCCGTATCCCGCCATAGGAGCATTAACAAGGCCTGCCTTTCGTTATAAACATTCCAATCCAGGATCCTGCGGCCATCTTTTACCAATTGCAAAAATTGAGCGCCAGAATCTGTCGAGATAAACAGATCGGCATAATCATCATCGGTACCGCTTTTTGAACGGACATCATAAATGATCAAATTATCGGGGAGCCGGCTCTGTTGTTTGGGGTAGATGAAAAACTTGCGGATATTCAGGTCGCTGCTGGTCAGCAAATGGTATTTCTCCGTGGTCCGGTTGTAAAAGATGATATTTTTCATATCTCCCTGGTACTGATACTGGCAGCCGTGATTCAAGCTGAGCGCTTTGCCGCGATTCAGGACAAAATAGTTTCCCATCATCCTGCCATAGGTTTTTACCGGGCTGTAGCTACCGACAGGGGCGATCACAAAATCGGATCCTTTGATGAACAAGGGTTGATATTCGGCAATTTTCTCTGGCTTATCGGTAACCACTTCTACCGATTCGGGCAATTTTTCCGGTAAGGAGTCCGGTATACTATCCAACAGGGAGCTATCGCCTAGCGGAACATCATCCGGCTGTGGCCTGCAAGCGAATAACAGGATAATCGATATACTGCCCACAAGGAATGATCTGCCCATTCGATGATGATCCATGAGATGTTAAACGGGTGACGGAATAAAATGATCCGGGGAGGGGTGGGCATTAAATATTGGAAGAAAGAAGTAAGGGCTTAACATCCTGGCAGGCTAAAATTAATCAATTATTCAAAATCCCCATGGCGGAGTTTCACATTTTGTAACTTTTTAATAAATTGCGTGAAATCCATGTGCTAAGCGGTATTATTCGATCACGATAATTAAGCCGGATAATAGTGGTGAGATGATTGAAAGCGACCTTGTCAGAGAAACCTTTAATTTTTGGTATACCGATCACGATCATGTCAAATCGCCTTTCCCGGCATACATCAAGGAAGACCTGAAAAACCAGGCCACTCAATTATTTATGAAATGGGTGAACAAGCTGCCGGTGGCGGACAGGAAGGCAATCAGTGATAACGAGGTCGCACAAAAGCTGGAAGAAATCATCTTCGACACCGCATTAGACCTGGTTCAAACGGAAGACGAACGCATCACCATCTTATATCCCTTTCTTCCCCGCCTGGGCGATAAGATCATGGATAGCGGTCCGGGCCAAAAAGAAGAAAGCAAAATCATCGACCGGTATATTTATACCGAAGACGGTAACGCCTACTTAAAAGTCAGGCTGGAAAAGTCCGGCAACCATGAACAATGGGATAAAAAATTCGAATTGCCTTCCTGAAGTTATTCCCGATACTGTGTACTAGAAATAACGCTCTTGTAAAAAGGCGTAGAAATTAAAGCCCGGATCATGAATGGCTTTTGCAATCGACAATCTTAATTGTTGGAGGTCGATATCTTTGGTCCGTTCGGCCTGAATAACTTTCATGGCTTTCCGGGCAAGCAAATAGGCTTTTCTCTCCGGGTCGCCCAGTTCGCTGGTCCGATGTGTGATCGCTTCGAGCAGATCAGGGATACCCTGCTCACCGGTTGCTACTGTCCGGATGATCGGTATCGGTCTACCGTCGGATGTACGTTCATGGACCAATAGTTGCAAATTCTTCGCAAAGATGTCTGCATTTTCGCGATCTGCTTTATTAACCACAAATATGTCGGCGATCTCCATCAGGCCGGCTTTCATGGTTTGTATCTCATCGCCGGCCTCGGGCACCAATACCACGATCGTTGTATCGGCTATACCGGCGATTTCCACTTCCGACTGTCCTACGCCCACCGTTTCGACGAATATAAAATCAAATTGTGCTGCTTTCAGGACATCCACCGTTTCGATGATCTTGTCAGTCAATCCTCCCAAGGCCCCCCTGCTGGCCATCGAACGAATAAAAATGTCCGGATTATCGAAGTGTTCATTCATCCGGACCCTATCTCCCAACAGGGATCCGAAATTAAAGGGGGAAGTCGGATCGACGGCTATAATGCCAATTTTTTTGCCT
>JANQFB010000203.1 GCA_028278085.1 Chitinophagales bacterium | reverse complement strand
GCTTGACATGGAAAATCTTAGCCTTATTTCCTATTTTTATACGCATATATCACTATCAGGCATTTGTGAATCCCGGTAAACGGGAATGACCGGATCATTACACCCAAAAACGCCAACGCATGTCAGTCGGAAAAAGAGCAAAACGGGTTACGACCCATATCTTACAAGCCATGAAAGAGAACGGGGAAAAGATCGCTATGCTTACCGCCTACGATTATTCCACGGCCAGGATCTTGGATGATGCGGGAATTGACATTCTATTGGTGGGTGATTCGGCGGCAAACGTAATGGCTGGCCATGAAACCACCTTGCCCATTACACTCGATGAGATCATTTATCATGCTTCATCAGTGGTTAGAGGGGTTAACCGGGCCATGGTGGTGGTAGATCTGCCTTTCGGCTCTTACCAGGGTAACTCCAAAGAAGCGTTGAGCACTGCCATAAGGATCATGAAAACTTCCGGCGCCCATGCGGTCAAGTTGGAGGGTGGTGAAGAAGTCAAAGAATCAATCGAACGGATCTTAACGGCCGGTATTCCGGTCATGGGCCATCTCGGGCTCACCCCTCAGTCCATCTATAAATTCGGCACCTATACCGTCCGCGCTACGAAAAAAGAAGAAGCGGACAAATTGGTCGCTGACGCCAAATTGTTGGAAGATGTCGGTTGCTTTGCGGTGGTGTTGGAAAAGATACCTGCCGATCTGGCCAAAATGGTTGCAACAGCTATCCGCATACCGGTCATCGGTATCGGCGCGGGACCGCATGTCGATGGCCAGGTATTGGTGGTGCATGATATGTTGGGGATTACGCAGGAATTCAAACCCCGTTTTCTCCGGAGGTACCTGAATCTTTATGATGACATCAAACAGGCCGTACAACGATACATCGAAGATGTGAAGCTTAAGGAATTTCCGAATGAAAGTGAGCAATACTGACATCTGCTAACAACCGGTAAAACCATCTTCCTGATCCTATGACAGTTCATCCACATCAGATCTACAGCACCTTTTTTCCGAAAATGGTTTGCCTGATCTTGTTAACCGTATTTAGCATTCCCGCTGAAGCTCAACACATCGCCTATGATTGTCACCAAGGGAAGCAACAGGCTTTGGCAAAGATCCCACCGGTCAGGGAAGATGCCCGAAGCGCTCAAAACAGCCGGAGCGACACTATTGATATTCTTCATTATCATATCACCCTCGACATCACCAATCCGGGCAGCCAGCAGATCAGCGGTAACTGCCTGATCAATTGCCGGTCCAAAATGGATAATATCACCGAGATCAGTCTCGACTTGCTGCGACTAACGGTAGATTCCGTTGAAGTGGATGATCAGCCGGTCACCTTTCAATACAATGATACCCTCCTCAAAGTCGATCTTGGCGGCACCTTTGCAAAAGATGAAGAGCTGACGGTACGGGTTTATTATCACGGTAGCCCACAAACCGACGGCTCCGGCTGGGGTGGCTTTTATTTTTCCGCAACCGCTGCCTTCAACCTGGACGTGGGTTTTGCAGCGGATCCGCATAATTACGGACGGGTATGGTTTCCTTGTTTCGACAATTTCGTCGAGCGTTCTACCTATGAGTTTACCATCACCACCGACCCTGATAAAAAGGCATTTTGCAACGGCTTGCTGCAGGATACCAGCCATAATGCCAACAACACGATCGACTGGCATTGGTATATGCATCAAACCATTCCGACCTATTTGGCTTCGGTGGCCGTGGGTCAGTATCAAACCCTCGAGATGACCCATCCGGGAATCCAGGGGCCTGTTCTTATACAACTGGGCGCTATTGCCGGAGATACGGCTGAAATGAGGAGTTCTTTTATCCATTTAACCGATTGTATCGACGCCTTTGAGGCCAGCTATGGCGCCCATTCCTTCGACCGGGTTGGATTTAACCTGGTAGCTTTTACTGCCGGAGCGATGGAGCATGCGACGAATATTGCTTATCCCGCCAATGCTGTAGTCAATGGTTCCTTGGCCGATGAAAACCTGATGGCGCATGAATTCGGGCATCATTGGTGGGGAGACCTGGTTACCTGCGAAACGGCCGAAGACATGTGGATCAACGAGGGTTGGGCATCCTATTCGGAAAAGATCTTTTTTGAGCATGTTTATGGCAAAGAGCGCTACAAAGATGAAGTGAGGGCTAATCATGATTATGTGCTTCAATATGCCCATGTCGATGATGAAGGGTTCAGAGCTATCTCCGGTGTTCCCCACGCCTATACTTATGGCACTCATGTGTATGATAAGGGCGCTGACGTTGCTCATACAATGCGTGGTTATATGGGCGATGATACTTTTTTTGAATGCATTACTTCATTCCTACAAGCCTTTGCTTTTACACATGCCAGCAGCCAGGATTTCAGGGACCATTTGAGTGAATGTTCCGGCATGGATATGACCGCTTTTTTTGACAACTGGGTTTTTGCACCGGGGGTTGCACAGTTTTCCATCGATTCCATTCAGTCTGTCGAAGCAGGCGGCCAGTACGAGGTAGATGTTTATATCCGGCAAAAACTTCGCGAAGCGCCGGAATTCTATGATCATGTTCCGCTCGAGATCACTTTTTTCAACCCCGATTGGCAAAAGGTTACGGAATCTGTTACGGTTTCGGGTGAATGCGGGGTCTACTCCACCACCCTGAATACCCCACCCGTCCTGGCCATTCTCGACCTGGAAGAAAAGATCAGCGATGGTATTTCCGACGAATACCGGACCATCTCTACCACCGGAAATGTGAATTTCGGAACCGCCCGCATGGCCGTTAATGTAACACAGATCAGTGATTCGGCCTTTCTCCATATCAGCCACAATTGGGCGCCTGCCGATCCTTTTCAAAATCCCATCCCGAACCTCCATGTTTCACAGGAACGCTATTGGAAGGTCCAGGGTATGCTTCCCGCGGATTTTAAAGCCGATGCTACCATCAAATACAATGGCACCACCTCGGGGAACGGGGGGCATTTGGACATTGCTTTACTGAGTAATGTGGAAGATAGCCTGGTATTGTTATACCGCCCTTCCCCTGCCGCGGATTGGTCGATCTATGATTCGGCCCAATTTCTGATCGGGCTTCCCAATGATAAGTCGGGCGACATCGGAATTCCAACACTTTTTACCGGAGAGTACACCCTGGGCATTTATGACGCCGACAAGCCAAATACCAATGCTTACCAATTACCCACCGGTTGCACGACGGATTTCCCGGCTACAGGCATAGAAGGCATAACGGCGGAAGACTTATGGCGGATCTATCCGAATCCCGTTTCCGGTCAGTTAACCCTGGAGTTTCGAAAACCCGTGAATGATGGTTCGGTCCATTTATACAACCTGTTGGGGCAGCGGCAATTCCGCCTGCAGACCGGTCCTGTGACTACCCGATATCAGATCGCAACTGGCCAATTCCCGCCAGGCGTTTATTATATGACTTTACACCGCAAAAGCGGTTTGGTGGCTACCCAAAAAATTATGATAATTCATTAACTTTGGAAGCCACAAAAAAATAAGATCAACCATGAAAAATATTGCAGTTATAGGAGCCGGTACCATGGGAAATGGTATCGCCCATGTGTTTGCCATGAACGGTTATTCCGTAACCCTGATCGATGTAGCCGACCAGGCCCTGACCAATGCTATAGCTACCATTACAAAAAATCTCGACCGTATGGTTGCCAAGGAACGGATCAGTGAGGCAGACAAAACACAAACGCTGAACAATATCCAAACCGCCAACGATCTTGCGGAAGGCGTCAAAAATGCTGACCTGGTGGTTGAAGCGGCCACGGAAAATATTGACCTGAAACTAAAGATCTTCCGCCAACTGGATGAGCTCACGGCCGATCAAACGGTATTGGCCACCAATACTTCCAGTATTTCCATCACCAAGATTGCGGCAGTTACCAAACGACCGGACAAGGTGATCGGTATGCATTTTATGAACCCGGTGCCGGTGATGAAATTAGTGGAAGTGATCCGCGGTTACGCTACCTCCGATGAAGTTACTGCCAATATCATGAGCCTGTCGCAAAACCTGGGTAAAGTTCCCGTGGAAGTGAACGATTATCCCGGTTTTGTAGCCAACCGGATATTAATGCCGATGATCAATGAAGCGATCTACACCTTATTTGAAGGTGTGGCCGGCGTTAATGAGATCGATACGGTGATGAAATTGGGTATGGCACATCCCATGGGTCCCTTACAATTGGCTGATTTTATCGGCTTGGATGTATGTTTATCCATCCTCCAGGTACTGCATGACGGATTTGGCCATCCCAAATATGCACCCTGCCCCTTGTTAGTCAATATGGTTACTGCCGGCCACCTGGGGGTAAAATCCGGCGAAGGATTTTATCAATATGAAAAAGGCCGTAAGGAATTGGTGGTGGCCGATCGTTTTGCCAAGCCGGAGTTGGTTTCTTAACAGGAGCTAGGCGTCCCTATCCGGAAATATCACCCGGGTTTTTAATTTTTTAACAGCGGAACTTTAATCGAGAAATAGCTGTATTACATTCGTTGAATACGATCCCGCAGATTTTATATTTCATCCGGAACTGGTCGGCGGAAGCCTCGACAGTCAGTGAATTATGTCTAAAACTCAGTAGTTTACTCTGTAGTTTTTCGAAATGGAACATCCATCTCCATATAGATTTCGACACCGTCTGGCAACCTCATCATATTTCATTGAGAGCCCCGCCCATTTCCTGTTAATATACTAGTATAGCCTGGTCTCATCAATATGGGAAGAGGCGATCTTTAAACGATAATCAAAACAGGAATGTTATGGAAAAAACATATTATTACCCGGAAGACCTGAAAAAATTCGGGAGTGTCAGGGAATTTCAGCCGGAACTCGGGGAAAAATTCTTCAATTATTATAACAGTGTCTTTAAAGAAGGCGCGCTGACCCAGCGGGAAAAGGCGCTGATTGCCCTGGCCGTTTCCCACGCCGTTCAGTGTCCCTACTGTATCGATGCCTATACCTCCGGATCCATCGAAAAAGGCGCCACGGAAGAGCAAATGATGGAAGCGGTACATGTGGCCACAGCGATAAAAGGCGGCGCTGCCCTGGTCCATGGGGTGCAAATGATGAACAAAGCCAAGTCGATATTGATGTAAAACCAGACCTGATCATACCTGAACTAACGCTCCATTCATGACAACCATGAGATCATTGCAAGGGCAAGGCCATCATTTATCGGACACCTTTGTCCAGTTGGATGTGCTGAACAACCATCATGCGGGTATTCCGCCGTTTGGCGCCAGGATGGAAGCCATAGGTTTATCACCATTGAAACCCACAGCAATCGATACTTTACAGGTCAATATCGGCAAAATGTGCAATCAAACCTGTAAACATTGCCATGTCGATGCCGGCCCTGACCGTAAGGAAATGATGACCCGGGAAATCATGGAGCATTGCCTGGATATCCTTAGGCATCATGCTATACCGACAGTCGATATCACTGGCGGCGCCCCTGAAATGCATCCCGAATTCCGGTGGTTTGTAGGCGAGATCCGTAAGCTCGGCAAACATATCATCGATCGCTGTAACCTGACGATCATCAGGGCCAATAAAAAATACCATGACCTTCCGGACTTCCTGGCTAGGCATGAGGTAGGAGTGGTCTCTTCTCTACCGCACTATGTCGCCGGACGAACCGACCGGCAAAGGGGTGATGGCGTTTTCGAAGCCAGCATCGAAGCCTTAACTTTATTGAACCGGGTGGGCTACGGTCAGGAGGATTCAAGCCTGCAATTAAACCTGGTGTACAATCCAACCGGCGCCTTTCTGCCCGGCGATCAACAGCAACTGGAAGCGGATTTCAAGCGCATCCTCAAAGAGCAATACCAGATCGATTTCAACAACCTTTACGCGATCACCAATATGCCGATCAGCCGCTTCCTGGATTATCTGCTGAGCAGTGGCAATTACCAGGCCTATATGGAGAAATTGTTGGAAAGCTTCAACCCGGCCGCTGCACAAGGATTGATGTGCAGAAATACCCTTTCGGTGAGCTGGGACGGGTATTTATATGATTGTGATTTCAACCAAATGCTGGATATGAAAGTGAACACTCTCGCCGGCCCGCATATCAAGGATTTTGACCTGGAAGCATTAACCGATCGCGAGATCCGGATCGACCAGCATTGTTATGGCTGCACAGCCGGCGCCGGATCCAGTTGCGGTGGGGAAACGGTGTGAGCATTGGGGTCAAATTTTTGTCAATTTATCGATTTTTAAGACAACCACTTCAAAATTCCATGCTGAATCTCGTCCATCCATCCGTTCCCGTGCGCAGGGAAAAATTGACATCATGCCGGTGTAGTATCTCCTTGATCAGTGTAAGCCCGATGCCCTGCCCGTTAGGTTTGGAGCTGTAAAATGGCTTGAAGATATTCGCTTCCATCTCAGCGGGTATACCTTCGCCATTATCTGCGATACATAATTCACTGCCTTCCATCGTGAAAAGGATCACACCCTCTTTTTCAATGGCATCCATGGCATTTTTGATGATGTTAATGAAAACCTGCTCGATCTGTGCAATGTCTACCTGGGTCTCAAAAGATTCCGGGGATAGCTGCCAGCGGAATTCAATATTTTTCTCCGCAGCCTGCAACTGCATCAGTCCGACGATCCTTTGCAGGACCTCCTTCAGGTCTGCTTTCTCCAAAGAAGGCTTCGGCAGACGGATGATATCGGCAAAATTCTTCATAAAGGTGTTGAGCCGCTGGTTTCGCCCTCCGGCTATATCCAAAGCCTCAATCATTTCCTTATTTTCCCCGCCTTCGTTTTCTTCCATCGAATCTTTTACGGATTGTAATATGGAATTAACGGCGCCGATAGAGTTATTCACTTCATGCGCCATCATCCGGATCACCCTGCCATAGGCCCTCTTTTCTGCTTCGAGTATTTCGTCCGACAATTCTTCTATCAGCAGGAATTTACGGTCAAACCCCCGGTGTATAAAATTGGCGGAATGACATTTATATTTTTTCCAGCCATCCACCGAGATGACGGATGACGATTCCGGCGCTAAGGCATGGGCCGCCTGAAGAACCGGATGCCGGATCTCTTCGATAGATTGGCCCTCCACATCGGTCAACATTTGCAGCATTTTGCGGGCAGCCCCATTGATGGTGGTGATACGATTATCGTAGTCTAATATAACAATGCCATTCGGGGAGGCATCAATGAGTTTTTCCAGGAAAAAATGTTGCTCCTTATGGCTGATCCTTTCCTCCCGGATCTTGTGGATCATTTGATTATATACCGAAATGAGCTGGTCCATCTCCATAGCGCCGGTTTTGGCAAAGGTGATATTGAAATCCTCCTCCTTGATGGCCTCCGTACCATCCTGCAACAATTTCAGGGGCCGGATAAAGGCCTTATAGATGCGGTAGGAAAGGTATAGGGAGAAAATAATTCCCATTTCTACCGGGATAAAAAACAAGAGGTTGTTATCCTTCAACAGGAAATAGCTGAGTACGATCAGAAGGGCATGAATAAACGCAATGAATAGAAAATACTTCAGCTTAAGACTCATAAGCAATATTGAACTTATTCATTCTCCGGTACAGGGCCGAGCGTGTAATACCCAATGAAAGCGCAGCTTTGTTCACCCGGTAGTTGTGGAAGGCCAAAGCACGTAATATCATTTCCTTTTCCATTTCTTCGATCGACATTTGCCCAACGGCAGGAAGACCGGGGCTCTCACCACCCTGGACTTTAACATCCGGTGTATGATTGGCGCGGAAATCCTTGACTTCCAATTGAGGGCCCGCGGATAAAAGCAATGTCCGTTCCACCAGGTTTCTTAACTGCCGGATATTTCCGGTAAAAGGTTGATCCATCAACCACCTAAGGGCTTCCTCACTGATGTGAACCTCCGGTTTTTCATACAATTCACTCAGGTTGTTGACATTATGTTCGGCCAGTAAGGGAATATCGCTCTTTCGTTCCTTCAGGCTGGGTAGGGTAAGGGTGATCAGGTTAATGCGATAAAAAAGATCCTCCCGAAAAGATTGGTCAGCTACCATGGCGGGAATGTCTTTATTGGTAGCGCTGATAATCCGTATGTCTACCGTTTTGGATTGACTACTGCCTAATACTTCAAAGGTTTTCTCCTGGAGCACTCTTAACAGTTTTACCTGGCCATTCAGATCGAGGTCGCCGATCTCATCTAAAAAGATAGTGCCTTTATCGGCCAGTTCGAATCTTCCTTTGCGATCAGCCGAAGCATCTGTAAAGGCTCCTTTTTTATGACCGAACATTTCGCTCTCGAACAAGGTTGACGAAATACCGCCCAGGTTTACTTTCACGAAGGGATGTTGGCTACGCAAGCTATTATAATGAATGGCTTCCGCCAGCAGTTCCTTCCCGGTTCCGCTTTCACCCAAAATGAGAATGCTGGCATCGGTTTGGCTGACCCTTTTGGCTTTGGCGATCACTTCCAAAAATGCCGGATCCTTACCAATAAGCCCTTCAAAACTGGTACCGGTATCTTTGGCGGAAACCTTTGCCGCTACGGCATTCAACTCCAATTGTGTTTTAATGGAAGATAGCAGGGCTTTGTTATCCCAGGGTTTGGTCATAAAATCCCGGGCGCCGCTTTTCATTCCTTCCACCGCCAGTTGTAAAGTTCCCCACCCGGTAAGCATGATCACCGGGATACGGTCATTGATCTGCTGAATATCCCGGATCAGCTTCAACCCCTGTTTGCCGGAAGTATCGATGGTAAAATTCATGTCGAGCAAAATCAGGTCCGGTTGGGATTGCCGGAGGTATTCCAGGGCATCTTTGGGATAATGTACGGCTTCTACCTCGAACTTTGCCCTTTTAAGCATCAACTTTAAGGAGGTACAAACAGCAATGTCATCATCTATGATGAGAATGCTTTTCCGGTGATCATTATTCTTCATGCAATGCGTTTGCAGGGAGGACCATGGCGGCTTGCCGGCTCGGATAAATCGTACAGATCAAAACTAAGGAATAAATTACCAGCGCGGAAAATAAGATGGCTCTGGCATAAACCCCGGGATCCACGTCAAATACATCCATTAACGGAAATTGTATGGCAAAAAATAAGCCGACGATTACGCTGATGGTTGTCAGTATAAGGATCTCCCATATAAACTGGGATAAAATGACGGAAGGATGTGCTCCGATGGCTTTTCGCAAACCGATCTCAGCTCTTCGCTTTTTGATATTGTATACCAATACGCCGAATAACCCCAGGGCTACATTAAAAACAAGAAAGCCACAGATAGAAAGAAAAGCCACAATCGGCACCCAATACTGCCGGCTATTTTGTATCCGCTGGTTTTCCAGGTTTTTGATGGTGAATTTCCAGTCTTTGGTGGTTTGCCGGATGATATTGCTGATCTGCACCTCGACACTCGGATCGTAACCGGGCTTTAGTCGCATGATCAGGGTAGGCATTTCAGACGAATGGTCCGGGAAGTAAGAAAAGATCAAATTATTTTCATCACTGAACTCACCTTGATACTTGAAGTGCTCCACCACCCCGATGATACGGGCGTCACCATTCCACTGGATGACCTTACCGATCACACTCGTATCTTTCCAGTAGGTATCCCGCATGCGTTTGTTAATCACAAGTGAGGAGTATTTGGCATTTTGATCTTCTTCGGTAAACCATCGGCCTTCCAACACATTCAATCCAAAGGTTTGAGCATAATCCTCATCACCGGCAACCAGTTCCGCGCTAATCTCATAACCGTTGTCATCACTGGTGGATGTCCAGGTAGATCCTGAAAATGGGGTAACCGGGTTTCCAAAGCAAACGGCTGCAATTTCCGGGACTTGCCTCAGATTGATCAATAGTTGCTTTTTAACGGCTGCCCGTGTCAGGGAATCGGGTTCATCGGTCATGAACAAGCTGGCTTGCCATACATTTTCGGTTTCAAAACCCAGGGGCGTGCGGTATTTATCCAGGTTGTAGAGCACAAATCCGAAAACCCCGAACAGTATGAGGAATGCGGCGATAAGCTCCAGCAGCAATAACAAGTTTCTTTGCTTCCGGTTCCAGATCAAAGTCAATAAATGGCGGATCATGATAAATTTTCTTTTAAAGCCTTAATAATATGAAGTCTCGACATCCTCCAGGCAGGGATCAATCCGGACACTATGCCGAAAAAGACGGTGATCCCGAATCCATAGATAAAAGTGCTGGGATTGAATACCAATTGAACGTTTCCCATTGCCTGACTATCGTTGATGATGAAGATCAGGATATAAGCGATAATGAAGCCCAGGATACCCCCGAAAATGGTCAGTATCACATTTTCAAATACAAACTGAACGAGCAAGTTAGTCTGGTTGGCGCCAAAAGCTTTGCGAACACCTATCTCGGAAGATCTTTCCAGGATCCGGGTAACATTTACATTGATCAGATTCAGCGTGGGCAAAAAGATAAAAAGGCCCAGCAAAGCGCCGATGATAAGCAAGACATAACGTTTGCTTTTGGAAGCATCTTCTTCGTAGATAAGGTTTTGGGCATAGGCTTCGCTATAGGTCTTGGATCTTACTTCCAGGAGATTATAATCCTCGGGATCGGGAAGGGGAATTGTAGTGGCAATACTGCTGATCTCCTCTTTGATGTTTCGGACTTTTCCAGCATTTTCCGCCACAAATACCGCTTCAAAAGGACCCATCAGATCTTTATCTTGTAATCGAGTGGCTGGCAAATGGGTATATGGGAGGTAAATCTCCGATTTAACAAAGGAACGGGAACTGCTCACCTCTTTGATCACGCCGACCACCTTGTAATGCTTGTTTTCCAGCTTGATTTCCCGGCCCAACACCGGCTCATCGGTTCCAAAATAGTCTGATCTGGTTAGGTTACTGATCACCACCACCTGTTCCTGGTTCTCGATAGCGGATCGATCATAAGGGCCACCTTCCAGGAATTCAAAATCGAAAACCCGCCAATATCTTTCATCGGTATAAATGCCCCCCAAAGCGAGTTTTCGCTGCTCTACAAAAACATCAAACACTCCGGATTCGGCGTAAAAGGCATAATTCTCCGCAAAAGGTACCTTCCGGTAATACTGATCCAGCATATGAAAGGAGGCCGAAGAAACAGAGGATCTGTTCATCCACTCGCGGATATTCGTATTGGTGTCAACAGTCATACGGCCATCCACATAAGTGGTATCGATATCGTAGACGGTATCCTTGGCCATATACTTCATGGCAACCCGGTCGATGAATGTCATTTTATGCTGATCCGAGACAGGCGCATGAGCGCCAAGTTCATTATCCAAAAAAGCGGTAATGATCATCAGGATAGTCAGGGTGAAACTAATGCCGAACAACGAAATGAAGGTGAAAAACTTCCTTCGCCCTAGCACTTTAAAGGTCAACTTTATATAATTCTTGAACATGTTGTTAGATTTTGGATGGGTATATTGGCTAATTGACCTGGCTGCCGTCAAACAACCGGATCAGCCGGTGAGTTTTCCCGGCAATGCGTTTATCGTGGGTAACCATAACAATGGTGGTGGCGTCTTCTGCATTGAGCTTGAGCAGGATATCCATGACTTCCCCTCCCATGACGCTGTCCAGGTTGCCTGTCGGCTCATCGGCCAGAATGATCTCCGGACGTCCGACGATGGCCCGGGCGATAGCCACGCGTTGTTTTTGTCCCCCCGAAAGTTGGCTGGGGAGGTGCTTCATCCGGTTTTTCAGGCCCACGCTTTCCAGGGCCTCTTCGGCCATTTCCCGCCTTTTGGCCGCCCCCAACGGGCGGTAGATCAAAGGGAGCTCCACATTATCCAAGACCGACAGATCATTGATCAGGTGAAAGCTCTGGAAGATGAAGCCTAGCTTTTGATTCCTGAACCTGGCCAGGGCCCTGGTCTTATAATTGCTGATGCCCTGGGCATCGATCACAACATCCCCGCGGGTAGGTTCATCCAGCAGGCCAATGATATTCAGGAGGGTGCTTTTTCCACAACCCGAAGGGCCCATAACAGAGAGAAATTCGCCCTTATCCACCTTGAGGTTAATGTTATCCAAAGCCAGGGTCTCTACGGTTTTGGTACGATACACTTTCGAAATACTATTAAGTTCGATCATTGGGTTTGTTTTTTTTTGGTTATGAGTCTGATAATTTTAGTTCTTCCAGGTGATCGTAATCTTTCATATTTGAAACGATGATGCGATCTCCTGCTTTTATGTTTCCGCTTAATTCTACAAAGTCGCTATTTTGAAGGCCGATGGTTACCCGGCGGCGGATAGCCTTGCGGCCATTGATCACAAAAAGGTTTTGTTGCCGCCCACCGGTGAAGGCCGGACCGTTGACTACCCGGAGTACGTTGGTTTTTCGGGCCGTAATGATGAATACTTCCACCCGCATATTGGGTCGGAGCAGCTCATGTGCATCATTTTCAAGGGCGATATTGCATTTCACCATATTGTTTTCAATTTCGGGTAAAATGGATTCTATGTGCCCTTTTAGGTCTGTTTTATTGATGCGGACTTTAACTTCCATCCCGGTTTTCACCTTTTCGGAATGCAGATCGGAAAAGCTGGCTTCTACCCGGAAGGCGGAGAGGTCAGCAAGCC
>JANQFB010000190.1 GCA_028278085.1 Chitinophagales bacterium | reverse complement strand
TCCTGGCCTTTATCGGGGCCATTTTCTGGGTATCCGTAACCTGGCTGATGTATAACCTGGTTCCCTTTGATGATAGCCTGGTCCTGACCAGCGCGATCTCCGGGCTATCAGTCATTTTTTTAACCACCTTTGTCGGTTTTGCCAAATACCTGCAGAAAACGTACAGCTCCAAAGCGGTCGATATTTTCCGGAAGTACAGCAGCAGACGTTCCTTCCTGGATGTTATGGGTATCCAGGCGGAGATCCAGAAAGAATTAAAGGCCTTGCTAAAGGTATGGATACCGGAAAGCCGGGTAGGACAGAAGAGGGTACTGTTGTTTGTCGACGATATCGACCGTTGCGGCGAGGAAAAGATCATCGAGATCATCGATGCCTTGAAAGTGATGCTGGAAGAGGAGGAAATCGCCAAAAGGATCGTTGTACTGGCAGCCATTGATGAACGGGTATTGAAGCGAGCCATCAATCAAAAATATTACCGCCTCATTGACCAGGACCTCTCCCTGGATGATGAAAAAAAGCGGGAAAAGCTCCGGGTATTGACCCGGGAATACATGGACAAGCTGTTCATCACCGGTGTTAAACTGGGCAACCTGACCCGGGAAGAACGCGGCGAGATCTTCGACGCCTTTACCAAAAACCGGGGAAAAGTCAACCTGGATGCAGCCGATCAGGGCGATAAAAATGAAGGAGCAGACAACATGGCCGGGAATGGTCAAAAGCGGCAAAAATCCCCTCCAAAAGGGTCGACCAGCAAAGCCAAGGCTCCGGGAACCGGCGGTAGTGATGGGAAAAGATTCCTGGAACCCGAACCGATGCTGAAATTAGGCAGCCCGGATTATGAACTGGAACAATTTGAATATACCTACCTTCGATCCAATCTCAGCTTCTATGTCGATGCAACTCCCAGGGCCATTCGTATTTACTACTACCGCTACCTGCTGGCTAAAAGCATCATGGACCTCCGGTTTTCCGAAGATGATGAACTGAGGAGTCGATGGCACCGGCCAGCACAAGACAAATCCGTCCTGCCCTTACTCATCATCCATTATAGCGGTTCCAGTAACCCGGAAACACTGATCAGGGATAAGATCGAACTGATCAACAACGATCAGGAAAGTGTTATGGTAACCATCCTGGACAAAGAATACCAGATGGATAAGGAGTTGTTAACAGCCCTTTACCAGGTGATCGAAATGGTGGTGCCGTATTGAGTGGCTTTCCTCTGTAATGACATAACTGGTCAGCCAGAGCCGCAAGGAAGTATGGATCAAATCTGGTTCAGAAACTGCAAAAATTCATGCTTACCCCTGCGGGGTACATCTATTTCGTGGCCATCCTCCATAACCACGATGCCGCCGGAACCTTTTTGGTATTTGGCCATATAATCGGTATTAATGATATAGGATTTGCTGATACGATAGAATTTTTCCGGAGGCAGCAGATCCCGGAATTCCTTCAGGGATTTTGAACAGACGATCTTACCGGTATCCGTAATGATCTCCGTATAATGTCCATCAGCCTTTAAATACAGCACAGAGGCGGTTTTTACCACAGAAAAACCCGACATATCCGGGATAAAAAGTTTGTCAAACCTTCCTGTTCCCTTGAGGTGTTCGGTCAACGCGCGCATGAATGCCGGGTTGGCCAGCGACTTTGTTTTGTTCTCCCTGGCCTTTATAGCCTTATCCACAGCTTGTGTAAGCTCTTCAATATTGATGGGTTTTA
>JANQFB010000185.1 GCA_028278085.1 Chitinophagales bacterium | reverse complement strand
AAATAAAATTTATTTGGATGGGAGGGCTATCCCTCAAACCCCCGAAGATCCGCCACCGGAACCGCCAACATCCTATACCCGGAAGGATGGCAATTATCTTGCCCCTAATGATATCTTGAAAACAAGAGAATATATTTGCGCCGATAATGGGAGCTTTTTTCTGCTGATGCAGGAAGACGGGAATCTTTGTATATACCGTGGTTCCGATCCTGACGATAAAGGAAGCATCTTTTGGAGTAGTGGCCAAACCGGGGAGAAGGGTCAATATTTTGCTATGATGCAGGAAAGCGGGAACTTCTGTGTATACCGGGGAATCAGTCCGGAAGATAACAAAGGGGTGGTCTGGCAAACAGCCACATCCGGGGCAGGAGGCTCCTGCTACCTGGTATTAGAAGATGATGGCAATATATTTATCCATTACGGTACCGGTCCGGACGATAATAAAGGATTAATTTGGTTTTCCGAAGTGATTCCGGAATCCTCCGGCCAGATCGATCCCGATGAGCAACCTGGGGAAGGCGAGTTTCAAACGGTCAATGTGAGGCCGCCGGATGCACCGCCACCGCCCGGGTTCCATGTATTGCATACCGATACCTGGCTCCATATGCCGGAAACCGCCAACGCCCTGGCCGGTGGATTAGCGGGTTATAACTTGTTTCCTGCTCCCGCAAGAGTAGAATACCTCCGTACCATTTGGCTGATCCAGGGTAATCCTATTGCCGGTTACAGCCAGGATAATGAAGAGGCTAGTATCGAGCCTTTGGTGATCAATGCCTCCCCTGTGGAAAGGCAAATCCGTTGGTTTTGGTGGAAGACCGGTGTTTATTCCGTTACGCTTTCCTTAACGATCCGGGTATATCATGATGACGGCCCACCAACGCTCGTTGTCCATACAGGCAGTACCCAATATACCGTAAGGGGTCCGGAATTGGTGGGGACCGTCAGCAGAACTACCGATGTTCATTTAGCTGCGCGAAATGTAAGGGTAGGGACTAATCGGTTAACCCTACCTTTTGTCTCATTTGGCCGTCCAAGTCAACTCATGAGCGATGCCGGCATAGCATTCGGTGCCAGGATATTCAAAGGACCACATGTACTTCCCGGACACCTTCGGTTTGTGCAATTGATCCGATCCGAACGGACCTTTAAATATATAAACGGCTGGACCCGTTCCTATAGTACCGATGGAAATTATATGTTGGACCACCGGGTACCCTATCCCGAACAGGGAGACGAACCATTGGTCGGCAACCAGGTGGTGCTCTACGAAGAAGACAGTCCTGAGCAAGGATTGTACGGCCCGGATAGCCCGGTGGAAACCTTCACCCTGGAGGAGCATTTCCGGATGTACATTATGTGGAAACCTTATTCCACAGGCCCCAATACGATTTGGGTAACCCTGGCTCGATTTGAATGGTTTTGGGAAACCCAAGTGATCAGGCATCCGGACGGCACCTATGTACTGGTTGAACCGGCAACTTCCTATACCAATCAGACCTTGCCCCACAAAACAGATATCGAACTCAAGGCATATAACCAATTGCCAACATGGACAGAGAATATCGAAAATGATCTCACGGTACTGAACACCCCACCGCCACAAGAACCCGATCCGCCACCACCACCTCCGGATGACCCACCAGGTATGGATGGAGAAGGAGATTCCGATGGTTCAACTTCAGAAAGAAAATCGATGTCTGCTTTGAGATATCAGGGAAACAGCAAGCAAATGGTGTTCCGGTTTCAACCCCCTTCTGAACACGGAAGTCCGAAGTTTACCAAACGGGAAGCGGAAGCTGCCGTTGGCCGTAAATTTGATTTTAAAGTGGATTACAGGGGTCAAAAATATATATGCGTGTTTGCTCCGGAGCAACAAGTCAGGCAAGCCGGAACAGGAGTGGTACAGGTGGAAGAATGGCCGGTTTCCGCCCGCTTGTCAGATTTGGACCTCAGCCCCACGCCACCTTCCAAGGGACGCCCTGATCCTTTCTATGAATTTTGGATAAGGGTGGCGCCCTTTTGTTTTGGTAATATTGATTATTGGTCGCTTTATGCCCATGTCCCGACCGAGCTCGGTAATATTTCTGATCCAAACGATTACTCTATGGGTGGATATTTACTACAACTGACCCCCTTATTGCCACAAAATGTGCAGCTTTACAGCCAAGGCAACGGACAATTAAAGGTGGTATTCCCCCAGCTACCCTCTCGTACTTTAATGAACAATATCGCCCGGTTGAACCAAACCCACCATGTTTGGCGCGTAAGCGGTCCCGTGATCGATCCTCCGGGAGATCCGTTAATGTAGAAGAATTAGCTTGCACCTTTTCTTAGTGTTACCTACGTCTTTACTCCCCAGCCAATTAACAAACTATTTGTATATTGTAGTTATGTTATATCGATCATTCCATATGGGATTCATTAAAACCAAACATCACATTACATAAAAATAGCTTATCACAATTTGTGATATCCTGAAAAATTAATATGCGAGAATCTTTAAGTTTACATCCGGAACAAATTGCAAGTCAAATCTTCTTTTTAAGAGGAGAGAAAGTAATGCTGGACCTCCATTTAGCGACGCTTTACGATATTGAAACCAGGGTATTGAAACAACAGGTAAGAAGGAATATCGACCGCTTTCCGGAAGATTTTATGTTCCGTTTGACTAAATCCGAGTGGCAGGAGCTTATCACAAATCGTGATAACCTCGGTGCTATGAAGTATTCTCCTTCTCCTCCATTTGCATTTACGGAGCAAGGTGTGGCCATGCTTTCCAGTATCCTGCGAAGCAAAAAGGCTATTGAAGTTAACATTGCTATCATGAGAACCTTTGTTCATTTAAGAAGGATCTTATCCGAAAACCGCGAACTTGCCAAAAAAATAGAAAAGTTGGAAAAGAAATATAATGAGCAATTTCAAGTTGTATTTGATGCCATTAAAAAACTGATCCATCAGGAAAGTCTTCCGCGGCGAAAAATAGGATTTGCCACACAAAAGAATAAGGACAAGTGAAGTAATTCATGTTCAAACCTAAAATTAATCGGATCAAGAGTAGAGCAGCAAACTAGTGCATTGGGCTTGTTGGATCAGACCAGCAGATTAATACATATGGATGAGTTTTCATCCCTCACAGATCATAACTTTCCGCTGTACTAACTTTCCCCCGCATCATCACATAGTAGATCAGAACAGAGATCCCAAACCCCACGAACCAGGAAAGAGCAAACAAGACAGACAAGGCCGGGACAAATTTTCCGATCCCTGCTCCGATAACACCGGCGACAAAGGCGATCATTGTGCTGGAGTTAAAGCCAGACCCACCAGAGGCATAAACACCGTCGGTAAACAATCCAAGTTTTCTATTAATGGATCGATATTTTGCATCGGTGGATTACAATTATTCCACCGATCCGGTATATGATGTTAACACCAGTGTCCTACAATAGCCATGATTTCAATAAATTGACGAACCCTGAAGAATGGGGCTGAACAGCAGGCTAAAGAGGATCGACAAGGATAAAATAATTCCTGACACCCTGCTTTCCAACCTTTTGCCAAGGAAACCAGTAAGTAATATCATTAGAAGATAGGGGTGAAATTTAAAGTTAATATTTATGAATTTGGGTAAAAC
>JANQFB010000154.1 GCA_028278085.1 Chitinophagales bacterium | reverse complement strand
ACGGGCAACATCACGGATAGCGCTTTTGGCAGCCATGGTTCCGAAGGTGATGATCTGTGCCACCTGGTTTTTCCCGTATTTATCCACCACGTAATCGATCACTTTTTGCCGCCCGTCATCATCGAAATCGATATCGATATCCGGCATGGATATCCGCTCCGGATTCAGGAATCGCTCAAACAGCAGGTTATAGCCGATGGGATCGATATTGGTGATCCCCGTACAATAAGCTACCGCGGATCCCGCTGCCGAACCCCTTCCCGGCCCTACGGATACCCCTAATTTCCGGGCGGCGCTCACGAAATCCTGGACGATCAGGAAATAGCCGGCAAAACCCATGTCCCGGATCACTTTAAGCTCATAATCCAGCCTTTCCCTTACGGTTTCCGAAATTTCTCCGTAATGGTTCCGGGCACCTTCGTAAGACAGGTGTTTCAGGAAATCATCTTCCGTATTAAAATCGGCCGGTAAGGTATAATTGGGTAATAAGATATCCCTTTTCAACTGGGGGGGCTCGATCTTGCCCACCACTTCCAGGGTATTGTCCAAAGCTTCCGGTACATCTTTGAAGGTATGCGCCATTTCCGCTTTGCTCTTGAAAAAAAACTGGTCGTTTTCGAATTTAAACCGGTTCGGCTGGTTGATATCGCTGCCTGTTTGCAGACACAACAGGATATCATGCGCCTCCCAATCGCCTTGTTCCACGTAATGGGAATCATTTGTGGCGATCATTTTCACGTTGTACTTTTTCGACCACCGGATCAGCACTTCGTTGACCTTATCCTGGTCCGGGATCCCATGGCGCTGCAATTCGATATAATAATCTTCCCCGAACATTTCCAGCCATTCCCTGAATACGGCCTCACCGGCTTCTTCTCCTTTATTGATAATGGTTCTTGGGATTTCCGCGGCCAAACAACAAGTGGTAGCGATCAGCCCTTCTTTATGCTGTTTGAGCAAGTCTTTATCGATCCGGGGATGATAATAATAGCCTTCGATAAAGCCCAGGGAACAAAGTTTGGACAGGTTTTGATAGCCGACCTCATTTTTCGCCAGCAACACCTGGTGATACCGCGTTTTATCTTTTTTATCGAAGCGGTCGGGGGCCATGTAAAATTCACAACCGACGATGGGTATGACGTCCTGTTTATGGGCTTCCGCTACAAATTGGAAAACCCCGAACATATTCCCATGGTCGGTGATCGCCAGGGCTTTCATGCCATCCTCCCTGGCTTTGCCGATCAGGTTCGGGATCTTGGCCGCTCCATCGAGGAGGGAATATTGGGTGTGTACATGTAAATGACAAAAATCGGGCATGAGAAGCTCAGGAACGAAAATTCCGTTTGTAAAATTACGTTATTTTAAAGGCGGGGTTGGCCAATCATCAGATAAAGTTTTCGACAATTTCATCAACGTTGTGGATAACAAAATAGTCGGCTGCAGGAAGCTTCCTGGTTACTTTCCCCGGCTTGCTCTTGCCGGTAGAGGGATCGCGGATGATGTGGATGACCGGTTGCTCGGGTGGCTGGAAGAGGCATACGATATTTGAAGCCGGTAGTTGGTGTCAAAATACCTGCAGAAAGGATAAAAATTCCGAAACATTTGTAGTTTTAACTATTGATATACCAATCTGTTCAGCGCTTTCATGATCCGCCAAAAACTGTGGTTTGATCGAACCTTCGACAAAGCTGGCGAGGCCGGCAGCTTTCCGGGTATTTTGGAAAGATTGGCCGGAACCCCGCTGCGTCTGCGCCATAAGATCGAACAAATTCCGGCCGATCGGCAAACCCAATCATGGGAAGGCAAATGGACCATCCGGGAGAATGCCGGACACCTGGCAGATCTCGAACCTTTATGGATCCGACGATTTCACGACCTCATCGAGGAGCGGGAAGTCCTGACACCCGCGGACCTCAGCAATCAAAAAACCCATCAGGCAGGTCATAACCAAAAGACTACGGAACAAATCCTGGATGAATTTGAGCGCCTCCGGCAAGAATTGTTGGATCTTTTAGGACAGCTCACCAGCGAGGATCTCGATAAATCTTCCCTGCATCCCCGCCTTAAAACGCCCATGACTATTATGGATCTGGCCTATTTCATTGCGGAGCATGATGATCATCACCTGGCGCAGATCACCTTTTTGCATCAAACCCTTCCCAACTGATGGCCTATACCCTAAAGAACGGCCAAAAGGCGATTGTACGACAGGCGGTAACGGAAGATATTCCCTTTTTGAAAGAAGCGATCAAAGCCTATGTGCTGGAAAGTCCTTACCAGGTGTTGACCATCGAAGAATTCGAAGATACCTTTGCCGATTACCAATACCGGATCATTTCCCGCGACCATATGGCCGGAAGCGTTATTTTCGTGGCAGATGTGGAGGGCATGATCGTAGGGAATATAGATTTTACTCCGAACAACCGGAAAAGGCTGGCCCATTCCGGCAACATCGGGATGGGGATCATGGCCAACTGGAGGAATATCGGACTGGGCAGCGCCATGCTGGATACTTTGATCAAATGGGCGAAAAAAAACAGGTCTATCGAAAAGTTATGCCTCCAGGTATACGCCGATAATGCAGCGGCCATAAGGCTATATGAGAAGTTCGACTTCCGGGAAGATGGCCGCCAGAAGCAATTTATCAAGCTCGGTAAAAATAAGTATGAGGATAACGTGCTGATGTCGCGACCGGTATAAGGACTATCGTTTATCCGGCAGGTCCAGTAGTAATTGCTTCAAATAAGGAGCATTGACGGGCTCTTCCTTCAACTGCTGCCGGATACGCCCGATCAGGAACTCAGGATCCTTTTCGTATAACCTCCGGAATTTTCCCCACAACCAATGAGCCACCAGTTCGTCGCTGGGAACAAAGACCGGAGAAAAAGGATTAAAAACATACAATTCTCCTGCTCTGGGCAGCAAAAAATCGACTAATTCACCAGGGTCAGTATTATTTTCCCCAATTTGCCGGTAATCCCGGTATACTTTTAATTGTGCCAGGGCTTCCCCGGTATGGGTAGCTAAATAATTGTTTGAGTTGGACAACATTTCATCCAGGATTTTCAGGACCTCAGGATCCCGGGATGTTCCTGCCAGAAGAATAGCAGCTTCCCTGATCCGGTCTTGATCGGACCTTAACAGCGTTAGCAAGGTTTTAGATTCCCGGTCTATGGTGCCAACAGCCTTTGCCAATTCATATTGCAGGGCTTCCGGAACGTCAGGCTGCCGTAAGGCTTCTTTCAGCGCCGGCAGGGGCGATCCATCCATAACAGCCATCCGGATTAAAATAGTCGTAAAAATAATATTTGAAGCCACTGGAGACTGAATGGTAATATCCAATGCAGCTTTCAGGGATTTTTGCATGTGGGCTTGCCGGTTGGCCATTTGGCCGGATTGCCGATACCGGTACAAGGCATACTCCCATCCCAGGGAATCTTTGACCATTTCTGCCACCAGGATACCCATCTGTTCGTCGATGGAATCTATGGCCGACCGTTCCACAGGATTTTGTGCAAAAAGGCCAAACGATAGCGCCAGCATGATGATCCCTGGCACCGGGTTGACTATAATTCTATAACTCCGAATTACTTTTCCGGCCATCATTTTTGTTTTAACAGGGTTCCTCCACTTACCGTCCGGGATAATATACATTGATCCTCTTGAAGCCGCTTTCGTGCTATAAAGGAATCCGCGATTGGCAAAGGATTACCTTGTAAATTACCTGGCCTGGGATCATCGGGAGGATCAAGGTTCATGATGAAACGGCCGGCTTCATGGGCCGGTGCATGGGGCCACCGACCAGAGCCATCAGCAGTTCTAAGATCCAGGAAACTGGTATGTCGTAAATCACTGGCGGCGGTAAGGGTTCGGGTAGTCCAGGCATCCCCAACATTACCTGTCGATAATGTCGTTACCACGAAAAAATCGATCGTATTCGGATCCCGGTCGCCATAATTGGCCGCCAGGGCAGGCTGTTCATTTGTATGCTCAATGCCATTGGTATAGTTTATCGGTGGAACCACTACTCCAATACCACCAACCGTATTCACAATATTGGTAAAAGCCGCATTTACCCCTTTATTAACCACCAAGTGGGCAATGGGAGAGGTGGGAAAAGTATTGAAGCCCTCTGCATTATAAGGTGGGACAGCAGCCGTTACGGCAGCCGCCAACGCATTGCAGATCTGGATGGGTGTCTGGCCTGCCGCAATATTTACCGGCCCGATGGCATGTCCGTCGACATTAAAACTGATGGACCCATTCGTAGCAGCATTGTTAAAAACCTGCAAAACATTGGTAACCGCCGGGCTCGTTTGCGTAGTGCTGCTAAATCGGACACAACATTGGGCCCAGGCTTCTGACATCAATGTGGTAGTTGCGGGTACATTGGCAGTTGCCGCAACCGGTGTACCGGGAATGTTCACTACCACAAAATGATTATCGACCGTCCGGATGGCATGCCCATGGTTTTCCGCAAACGGCCGGCAAACGGGTAAGCTGATCGTGCACAGGTGATTACCCAGGTAAACAAGCTGTGCCTGCATGGTGTCTGCAACCCTTACCCTGACCGTTTGATGAGCCCGGTAGGTATCGTCAAAAGCATTGGACACCAGCCTGACATGTTGGTCGATCCGGTATACCTGTCCGGCGCCTTCTACCATATCATAGGTATGCATATGCGTGGTGGCGCCGCCTCGAAGGGCTTTCAGCTCAATTCGCGGCATTAACCCGGTACTGAAGCCTCTTAATTCCACCCTGAAATTGTCCGGATCGGTGGTAGGAGGCCCTGCAAAGGTAGCAGCCCCTGGTAAATTGAGGTTGGTAATATTATTGCTCACATCCAGATGAGCATTACGACCGGTATCCGGAACCACCATATTATTGTCGCTGATAAAGCGCACGGAAACAATACTGACCCTCACCACATCTTCACAAATAAAATCCGGGTTATCCATATCGCCATTCGGATCCAATTCTATCTTAATGGTTTGATCCGCCAGATCGGTACCAGGCATAACACCCTCAACGTATAAGGTGAATTCGGTCCCCCCTCCCAGTGCGCTCAGATCGAAAGCCGTCCCCGAAGGAATATAATCGCCCCCGGCGTCGATGCCGGTAATGGTGCGGCCGGCCGTTCCGTTGGCAGTCCACAAGCGTAAGGCGCCATTGACCATTTCAGGATCGGCTGCATCATAGGTAAATTTTATGCGGGCAGTCGATTCATCCACCGGATCGGTAATTTCCAGGTTCATTTGGGCGAAATCACCACCGGCATCCGAGTCGATAATATTGGTAACACCGTCATTGTCGTCATCACCATGGTTCACACAGATGAATTTGCCGGGAAAAACATTGTTGTTGGCAATATCTTCGATCTGATCTTCGCCTTGTGATACACCCGGAGGTCCGAAACCATCTTCATTATCGCTGTCGATATCCAGGTCGACCTCGATGGCGCTGAACCGTACTTTATCCTTGCATATAAATCCCGGCGCCTCATCTTCACCGTTCGGATCGATCTCAACGGTTATCGAAGGCACACCCAACTGCGAACTCCTGCGAACCGCTTCCACAAAAAGCTGAAGGGATCCACCCATACCAAAATCGTCGAGGGAATAGATCGTATCGGCATTGATAAAATCACCACCGGCTTTGATGTCTTCCTTCCTTCGATCTGCCGTTCCATCGGCTGTCCAAAGCCTTAGGTTTCCCGGCCCGGGAAGGGTTACCAGGAAATTACCTTGTATGATATCATCGGTGGAATCGGGATGTGACATGGAATAGACAAACCTGATCCGCGCATTATCCAGATCAATAGGATCGGGAATCTCTACCAATAGCGGAATAAACGGTGCGCTGCTGTTAATGCCTGATTGTCCGTTTTCATTATATCCGTCGGCAAAATCGGGTATGCCGTCATGATCGGTATCACCGTTGTTGACACAAATATATTTCCCGGGCTTTTCGGGATCACTGGTTACACTTTCTATCTGGTCTTCTTTAACACTTTCATCCGGCGGACCTGTACCATCTTCATTATCGCTATCGACATCCATATCTATCTTTATCGCAGTCAAACGGATCTCATCTCTACAAATA
>JANQFB010000148.1 GCA_028278085.1 Chitinophagales bacterium | reverse complement strand
CCGCTTCGACACGGTGATGGCCAACTTCAAATTCGGTGCGCATATGGCCTCGACGCTGGCTACCGGTGAGATTACCGGCATGCTGAATTTCGAGGATATCGTGGAATGTGGCTGCGAATATATCGATCCTCCTTTTCATCCTTGTGCCCAGGTGGATTAGCGATACTCGTTTTCTGATCCATTCAGGACCCTTTGCCGTTATACCTGTTTATGCCGTTTTGTCATAAATCAGGGCAGAAGGCGCTCATTTTTGTCAATTCATGTCATTTTTTCCGGCCAATATTGAAATATTTTGCATTGGCACAGCTATTGTTGAAATAAGGGGGAATGCAAAAAATAATTAACATCATAAAAATCAGATCATGGGTAAAATAATTGGAATAGATTTAGGAACCACCAACTCCTGTGTATCCGTTATGGAGGGTAATGAGCCTGTCGTTATCCCGAATAGCGAAGGGAAAAGAACCACCCCGTCAATCGTGGGTTTTCTCGAAAAAGGAGAACGTAAAGTCGGTGATCCGGCGAAAAGGCAGGCCATCACTAATCCGGTAAATACGATCATGTCCATTAAGCGTTTTATGGGCCGGAGATTCCGGGAAATAGGCGATGAAGTCAAGCAAGTAGCTTATAAAGTCGTTAAAGGTGATAACGATACAATACGGGTAGAGATCACTGATCGGAAGTATACCCCGCAAGAAATTTCAGCGATTGTATTACAAAAAATGAAAAAGACTGCTGAAGATTATCTGGGGCATGAAGTAACGGAGGCGGTGATCACCGTACCGGCTTATTTTAACGATTCTCAGCGTCAGGCCACCAAGGAAGCCGGAGAAATTGCCGGATTGGACGTTAAAAGGATTATCAACGAGCCGACGGCTGCTGCCCTGGCTTATGGCCTGGATAAAAAGAATGCGGATGTAAAAATTGCCGTATTCGACCTGGGTGGTGGTACTTTCGATATTTCGATCCTCGAATTGGGAGAAGGGGTATTTGAAGTTAAATCCACCAACGGCGATACGCATTTGGGAGGGGATGATTTCGACCATGTCATTATCAACTGGCTGGCCGATGAGTTCCAGAATGATGAAGGCGTTGACCTGCGTAAAGATCCTATGGCCTTGCAGCGGCTGAAAGAAGCGGCTGAAAAAGCCAAGATCGAATTATCCAGCTCTACGGAAACGGAAATAAACCTACCTTATATCATGCCGGTTGACGGTGTGCCGAAGCATTTGGTGAAGAAATTGAGCCGTGCAAAGTTCGAACAACTGGCCGATAGCTTGATCCAGCGTTCCCTGAAGCCTTGTGAAGCTGCTTTGAAAGATGCGGGTATGACGGCTGCAGATGTCGATGAGGTTATCCTGGTAGGAGGTTCGACAAGGATCCCTAAGATCCAGGAAGAAGTGGAAAAATTCTTCAAAAGGAAACCTTCCAAAGGAGTAAATCCCGATGAGGTAGTTGCCATCGGAGCAGCTATCCAGGGTGGTGTGCTGAGTGGTGATGTGAAAGATGTGCTCTTGCTGGATGTTACACCACTTTCCCTGGGAATCGAAACACAAGGTGGGATTTTCACCAAATTGATCGATGCCAATACCACCATCCCGACCAAAAAATCGGAGGTGTTTTCAACCGCCTCGGATAATCAGCCTTCGGTGGAGATCCATATCTTACAAGGGGAACGACCCATGGCGACCGATAACCGGTCCATCGGAAAATTCCACCTGGATGGCATCCCGCCGGCTCCCAGGGGCATGCCACAGATCGAAGTTACCTTCGATATCGATGCCAACGGTATCCTGAATGTTAATGCCAAAGATAAAGGCACTAATAAAGAGCAAAGTATCCGGATCGAAGCTTCTACCGGGTTATCGGATGAGGAGATCGAAAAGGCCAAACAGGAAGCCAAGGCCAATGAATCTGCAGACCAGGCCGCCAAGGAAAAGGCCGATAAGATCAATACGGCTGATTCTATGATCTTTACCACGGAAAAGCAATTGAATGAATATGGCGACAAGATCCCGGCGGATAAGAAAGAAGCGATCGATAAGGCTTTGTCAGAATTGAAAGAGGCGCACAAGAACCAGGATCTGGGAATCATCGATACGGCCCTTACCAACCTGGAAACCGCCTGGAAAGCAGCATCTGAGGATATCTATAAAGCCAGCCAGGAACAGCAGGCACCGGGAGATGGCGCCGAAACGAACGGCCAGGATACCGAGGCCAAGGATGGCGATAATGTAACGGATGTTGAGTTCGAGGAAGTCAAAGACGAAAACGGTAAAGACAAATAACAGCCACAGGTTTTAGTCTAATAATTGTTTCATAATGGAAGGAAAAGAGCGCTCCACGTGGGCGCTCTTTTTGTTATGGGATGAGGATGTTTTGTGTATAAATGGATGAGGCTTTTGCAAGGTTCACAATCCAAATTTATTGGCTAAACGTTTTGGATCGGTACGATTGTCAAAGATGGTAATGACAAATAGATGACGGTCATCAAAATTATATAATAGAGATGTTTGATGGCTTACCACTAATCTGTGAACCCCGGTTTCCAGACTTGATTGTTGGTTTATGGATGGGAAACGGCAAGCAAAATATAATTTGACTTCCAACAATTCGAGAAATTCATCAACAATAGACTCCGGCCATTTCGATTAGATGAATTCTATGATACCATCCAATTCTTCTTCTGCTTCGGGCGACCACCGGATTTCTAAACTCAAAGTTAGCAATTTAACGATACTTTGAGATTACGTCATGATGTGATTTTGATTGACCAGTCCTGATCTGTTCGAGTCCTTTTTTGGCAGAAACTTTTTGGGCAGCAGATAATTCCGTCCAAAAATCAGTAGCTGTTGGCTGTTCATTGATATAATCAATCAGTTTTTGTATTTCCTTAAGCTGTTGAATGTCATCAATCTCATCCACCACTTTTTGGATTTTTCGACGGATTTTCTTTTTATCTTCTATACTCATATCAGAAGCTTTTTCCAAATTTAACGAAAAGCAACTGATTTGGTTTTGAAAATTTGGGAATGTCTGTCATTCTTATAGGTGTTGTTATTTGGATTGAGAGGTTGAGTAACTGGTTGGATAAGCTATGCTGAATCACGCCCAGTTTTTCCTTTACCTTCTGTTAATTGCTTTAATTCTTCAACTGACCGATCAAAATCCGATTGGTAATTTTTGTCCTGAATTACCCTGTATTTGTCATATTCCTGTTCAGCCTTCAGTTTGGATTCAAGAGCTGTTACTTTGCCGTTGTCAGTCAGTATCGGATAGTTAGACAAGGCTAGGAATCTCTCTAAAAATTCCCGCCAGTCCTTCATCGTCATCACAATACCTCTTTGAGCATTGTTCTCGGCTAGGTCGAGGTAAGCGGAAATAATTCGGTTCAATTCTGCGATATGATGTTCTTCCAAATAATTTTTTGCAATCGATACGTCGGAATTTCAGGATTTTACCTAGAGGTGCATGCTTCCAAGTTTTCAAGCCCATATAAATTTTTTTCGCATCTGCTTCTGAATAGATCAATTCTGCTGCAGTTTTTCCCGTGATGGCCCAATGCAGTTTATTTTGAACTGATGCAAAAAACTGTCTGGTTTCCGGGGTATCTTTATTATAGTCAGCGGCAAGCGCATACAAGTCTGTGACCTTTTGATAGAATCGCCTTTCACTGGCACGTATCTCACGGATCCGTTCAAGTAGTTCTTCAAAATAATCTTTCCCAAATGCTTGTTTGCCTTGCTTAAGCCTAATGTCATCTAACACAAGGCCTTTAATGATAAACTCTTTGAGTGTTTGAGTGGCCCAGATTCGGAATTGGGTAGCTTGGATAGAATTTACCCGGTAACCTACCGAAATGATCATATCAAGATTATAATACGCAACTTCACGTCTAACTTCCCTTTTTCCCTCCTTTTGAACTATTTCCAATTTGGAAATAGTTGCCTCCTCTAACAGTTCTCGGCTTTCGTAAATGTTCTTAATGTGTTTTACAACCGCTGGAATACCTACCTGAAATAACTCAGCCATCGCTTTTTGGGATAGCCAAACTGATTCATTGAAAAGATAAACCTCAAGCCTGATATCTCCTTGGGATGAAGTGTAAAGCAGGAATTGTGACTGTTGTGGGTTTAGTTCATCCATTTTGAACTTTTCGAGGGATCTTTAATACTCATTTCAGATGCTTTTTCAAATTTAACAGAAAGCAACGGATTTAGTGATGGCATTTCCCGAATGCCGAGTAGAATTCAATAGCCATTGGATCCCGGAATCATACGATGCATGAAAACATCGCATCCCCTTTCGGTATATAAACGGTGACTTGATATTCTTATTTTTTACTTAAATTTCCAGGCACAAAACCACGCTCGAAAATGAACATTAAGCTACTATTCTTATCCCTAGCGATATTAGGAGTGCTGCTATTAGCCGGCTGCTCGGATGAGCCTGCTGTTAAACGAACGACGGAACTGGATAAGGATGGTAACCGTGCGGCTCAGACGGTTTATACCTACGAAAACGGCCAATTGATCAAAACTTCCTATTACGATGGTATGGGTAACCTGGAAAAATATATCACCGTGGAATATGAAGATGGCCTTGCCGTCCGGCACAACGAATTCAGTACCACCGACCAGATCGGCTACAGCATTTCGGACTATGACGACAAAGAGCAAAAAATAAAGTTGTCCAACTTCTTCCGCGACCATACCTTATTGAACTATACGACATGGTCGTATAACGCGAGAGGGCTGATCGATAATTCCACCAAGTACAACAGCAATCATAACGTAACCGGGATATGGAGCGACCACCAATACGATACCCATGGCGCACTCCTGAGCATGAACCGGAAAGACCCGCAGGGCAGGGTGATCGTGGCTTATAAATACCATTACGATGAGCACGGAAATGAGATCAAAGAAGAATGGTTTCGCCCCGGTGGGGAATTGGCAGTTTATTGGAGCAGGGAATACGATGAGCGGAACCTCAAGATCAAGGAAACGCAATTCGATTTAGCCGGAAGAGCGCTGAAAACTATTTATTACGAGTATTGAGCCGCCTTGGGTCCGTTAATTGATGATCTTGATACTGCCGTCCAGTTCCCCGATAATCTTAAATTCCGTTCGCCGGTTTTTCTGCCTGCCTTCAGGGTTATCGGAACCATCGGGATGTTCATTGGGCGCTTTGGGCTGCGATTCGCCATAACCTTTGGCCACCAACCGTTTTGTAGGAATGCCACTCTGGATCAGGTATTGTACCACACTTTTGGCCCGGTTTTGAGAAAGCCGTTCGTTATAAGCTTCCGTACCTCGGCTATCCGTATGGGAACCGATCTCAACAATAAGATGATTGTGCTCATTGAGCAGATCGAGTAGTTCCTCGAGAGCGGCTTTCGATTCGGGACGTAAGGTAGCCTTATCGTAATCGTAATAAATATTTTTTAGGGTATAGGCCTTATCCTTAACAATTTTATCCAGGTAGAGATCGACCCGCAGCGTATCCGACTTTTTCAATCCGCGGGTACTGGTGGCGCCTTTGCCACTGAAATATCCCTCTTTCGATCCTGTCAGCGTGTATTCGGATTCCGGAGCCAGGGTGAAGAAGTACATGCTGTCATTACGGGTATGTTGGGATTGGAAGGAGCTGTCGCCTTCGCTGCCGTACTTATCGATTAATTTTACCAGGGCTTCGTTAATAGGCGTTTCCGTGGTATCGCCCTTTTGAAAAACATAGCCCTGCACGGCAAAAACGGGTGGCCGCACCCATTCGAAACGGTAGATATCGTTGCAGCAGGTCTCACTTTTGAGGGTAATGCTTCCGGCCCGATTCGACACAAAGTATCCGTCGTCAAAACCGTCACTTCTATCCCAATCCAGGATGAAATACAGGTCGTCGACGCTGGAGTTTAAAGGATGGCCCATATTTTGCGGCGTCCGCCATTTTTTTCCTTCGGCTTTCGACCGGTAAATGTCAAAACCACCGAAGCCTACGTGACCTTCCGAACTGAAATAAAGGGTTTTGGTTTTCAGGTCATAAAAAGGCGTAATGTCGTCTTCTTCGGTATTGATGTTTTTACCGACATTAACCGGACTTTTAAAAGTATTGTTCTTTTTAATTTCGGCGTACCAAATATCATAGCCGCCTTTTCCGCCACCCCGGTTCGAGGCAAAGTATAATACTTCATTGCCTTTGTGATCATAACCTATCCTGGGTTGGGTGGAGGAATGATCGATCCGGTTGATCTCTTCGCCCAGGATGGTTGCTTCTCCGAATTTGCCATTATCGTAGTTGCAGACATAAATAGCGCACATCATCTCGTCTTCAATATCGGTACACCGGCTGAAATAAAATTTTGTCTTGTCGACGGAGAAAGTTCCATTGGCTGCATGGTAGAGATTGTTGTTGATCCTGTCGGGCAAGGCCTCGGGGTCCTGCCAGGTATCATCTTCTTTGGTGGCGGTGTAGATCTTGGTTACATAAGTCTTGGCCTCTTTCTTGGTTTTGACATGAATAATGGTATCGGAAGGCAGGGATGAAAATAACAGGGTATTATCATCGATCAAAACCGGTGCCAGTTCATAATAAGCCGTATTGATAATATCACCGAGGTTTTCAATGATAATATCTTTAGGATTTTCCAGCATCTTGCTGGCGTATTTGCAACCATCGATCTCCCGTTTGGCAGCACTCTTGAAATATCTTGAATCATCACCCCTGTATCTTTTACTGAAGGTTACAAATTGCTCTTCCGCTTTATCGTATTTGCCGTTTCTTTTCAGCATGGTGGCATAATCGTACCGGGCCAGGGGATATTCACTGGTACCGGCGTCCACAACGATCTCAAAATAATATTCCGCTTGTTTATAGTCCAGCACATATTCATTGGCTTTGGCCAATTGATGGGCTACATAGTAATTGCCGGGATCTTCATTCAGGATGGATTCGTAATAATCCATACAACCATAATAATTGGCGGAATTGAAAGCCTCATCGGCTATAGTTAGCCGTTTCTCCACAGGGTAATCGCTGAGCTCCAGTTTGCTCTTATACTTTTGTGCCCAAAGGTTTTGACCGGAAAAGAGGATGAAAAGACAAAATACGAGTAGCGTAGAACTATAATTCATGAATAACCGCGCAATGAAAAGATTTTTTGAATTCCTGACCATCTCCGGAGCTTATAATTGTCTACATCGATGCAAAGGTCCGAACGAATAAATGGATTCATTCCTATAATTAGGATGGATGAATCGGTATTAAAGGTACGAAATCTTCGAAAATAAAATGTCAGGGCTTATTTATAAAACGTCCGGAATTCCAATTTATTGTATGCCCCGGCCCTGATTTCCCGGACAAAAAATTCAGAATTTTATAAGGGGACAAAGTGGCC
>JANQFB010000030.1 GCA_028278085.1 Chitinophagales bacterium | reverse complement strand
AACTGCAGGTAGGAGGGTATCAGGCGGTTTTCCCGCTGGGCGCTGAAATCTTCGAATTTTGAATGGATCCAACGCCGGGTAGCCCCGATGCCGGTGGTGGGCGAAGTGGTATCCGCAATTGTGTTCCGGTTATGGAAGCTGCCCAGCTTCAGCAGGTATTGATATAAGGAGTCGGTGCTGATATCATCCTGCATCAGGCAAATGATATCATCGGCATGTATGATAGGGTTATCGGAGGCGTATTCCGCCGGATCGTAATTACCGTCGAGGATATCGGCTGCTGTCGGGTTGGTCAGCAGGATATTCGTGGGGTTTTGTGCCGTTGTGATCAAACTCACCAGCAGGCAACAGAAGCAAAGGATAGGGCTTTTCATGGATCTGGTTTTAGTGGGATTATCCAAGATAATATTTTTTCGGTTCTTTTAAAAACCGGACCCCGGTAAAGCGGCTTTCCCCGACTATAAGACAGCCGGCATCGGATCAAAAGTGTCATTTTGACAGGCATTTACCGCCGAGATCCGGGTTTTAGCTGACAAAATTGCAACAAAGGATCAACAACCGGGGATGGCAACAAATTTGCGGCTATTGGGTAAATACCTAAAAAACAAACAAGATCATGAACTTCAATAACTACACGATCAAGTCGCAAGAAACGATCCAGAAAGCGCAGGAAATCGCCTTAGGCCAGCAAAATCAGGCCATTGAGCCGAGCCATATCCTGAAGGCGATGTTGGTAACCGATGAAAATGTGATCGCTTATCTCTTCAAAAAGATGGCGATCAACGTCGATCCTTTTATGACCAAGCTGGACGAGATGATCGAAAAATATCCCAAGATCACTTCGGATCAACAGCAATACCTTTCGCGGGATACCAACCAGGTGATGGTAAAGGCACAGTCTTATTGTAAGGACTTTAAAGATGAATTTGTGTCGGTGGAACATTTGCTCCTCGGCATTTTAGCCGGCAAAGATGAGACCAGTCGGTTACTCAAGGAAGCCGGCGCCACCGAGCAACTATTAAAAGCCGCGATCCGGGAATTGAGGAAGGGCAGCAAGGTTACCAGCCAAAGTGCGGAGGCACAATACAATGCGCTCGAAAAATATGCCCGGAACCTAAATCAACTGGCCCGCGACGGCAAGCTCGATCCGGTTATCGGCCGGGATGATGAGATCCGCCGGGTGCTGCATGTGCTTTCCCGGAGAACGAAAAATAATCCTATCCTGGTGGGAGAACCCGGTGTGGGTAAAACCGCCATTGCCGAAGGTATCGCCCGCAGGATCGTCGATGGCGATATTCCGGAAAACCTCAAGAAAAAAACCGTCTACTCCCTGGATATGGGCGCTTTGATCGCCGGGGCGAAATACAAAGGCGAATTCGAAGAAAGATTGAAAGCGGTGGTCAAAGAAGTAACCGGATCCGACGGGCAGATCGTCTTATTTATCGACGAGATCCACACCTTGGTTGGAGCCGGTGGCGGAGAAGGAGCGATGGACGCCGCCAATATCCTGAAGCCTGCCCTGGCACGCGGCGAATTGAGAGCCATTGGCGCCACCACTTTGAATGAATATCAAAAGTTTTTTGAAAAAGACAAGGCCCTGGAGCGCCGGTTTCAAAAGATCCTGGTGGAAGAGCCGAATGTCGAAGATGCGATTTCCATCCTCCGGGGGATCAAAGAAAAATATGAAACCCATCATAAAGTAAGGATCAGGGATGAAGCTATTATCAATGCTGTAGAATTATCCAACCGGTATATCAGCGACCGTTTTCTGCCCGACAAGGCCATCGACCTGATCGATGAGTCGGCGGCCAAATTACGGTTGGAGATCGATTCGGTGCCGGAAGAGATCGACGAGATCGAACGGAAGATCATGCAACTGGAAATTGAGCGGGAAGCGATCAAAAGGGAGAAAGACAAAGAAAAGCTCAAAGGCCTCAACGAAGAGATCGCCAATTTAACTGAGGAGCGGAATGCCCTGAAAGCCCAGTGGAAGCAGGAAAAGGAGATCGTGGAGCAGATCCAGGCCTATAAAGAGGATATCGAGCAATACAAGCTGGAAGCCGAGCAGGCTGAAAGGGCCGGTGACCTGGGGAAAGTGGCGGAGTTGCGCTATGGCAAGATCACCGAATCGGAACAGGCGCTCAAAGATATTGAATCCCAACTGGCGGAACAGCAGACCGAGGGGCGTATGCTCAAGGAAGAAGTAACGGCAGAAGATATCGCGGAAAGCATTTCCAAATGGACCGGGATACCGGTAGGCCGGATGTTACAAAGCGAGAAAGAAAAGCTGCTGAAACTGGAAGAAGAACTGCACCAGCGGGTGATCGGCCAGGATGAAGCCCTGGAAGCGGTGTCGGATGCTATCCGCCGAAGCCGTGCAGGCATGAACGATCCTAAAAAGCCGGTCGGTTCCTTTATATTCCTGGGTACCACAGGTGTCGGAAAAACAGAACTGGCCAAAGCGCTGGCGGAATTCTTGTTCGATGATGAAAATTCTATGATCCGCATCGATATGTCGGAATACCAGGAAAGACATGCGGTTTCGCGATTGATCGGCGCTCCTCCCGGTTATGTGGGTTATGATGAAGGAGGCCAGTTGACAGAAGCCGTGCGCAGAAGAGCGTATTCGGTGATCCTCCTTGACGAGATCGAAAAAGCCCATCCGGATGTCTTCAATATATTACTGCAGGTGCTCGATGATGGCCGGCTGACCGATAATAAAGGCAGGGTGGTCAATTTCAAAAATACCGTCATTATCATGACCTCTAACCTCGGCTCCCATATCATCCAGCAGAATTTTGAAAAGATCAAGGAGTCGGCGATCGAAAAGGTCATGGCCTCGACCAAGGTGGAGGTGTTCGAGCTGTTGCGGCAAACAATACGACCGGAGTTTTTGAATCGGATTGACGAGATCATCATGTTCAAACCCTTATCCAAAGAAGAGATCGGCGAGATCGTAAAACTTCAGGTGAACGACCTGCAGCGGTTGCTGGGCGATAAGGATATCCGCATCGAGCTGACCGAGCATGCCGTAGATTGGCTGGCACAAACGGGTTATGAGCCACAATTCGGCGCCAGGCCCCTGAAGCGGCTGATCCAGAAGGAGATCGTCAATGAACTGTCCAAAAAGATCCTTTCCGGAACGGTAACCAGGGAATCGACGATCCTGGTCGATGTTATCGACGATCATGTGTTCTTTACCAATCAGCCGGCAGATGTGGCTGCCAATTGATCCGCATAACGGATCGATGATACCCGGCGCCAAATCCGGCTATTTCGTAAATATGGACGAATTGGCAGAGCCCAGACTAAAAAGAACGGTTAGGCACACAATTCCGATGGAATATGTGCTATTTTGAAAGAAATCGCTGTTGTTTGTTCCGGATTGATCCGGATATGGGAATTTGGCATAGTAGTTGACCTATTTGCCGGTAGCCATATATTGCCGGCCTTCCTGTCATTTTGACGGGGATCATTA
>JANQFB010000567.1 GCA_028278085.1 Chitinophagales bacterium | reverse complement strand
ACCCTTGTCAAGATGGATGTTGTTATCTATGCAATAGACAGCGGCATTGGTATAGACCCGCCATTCGTCGGGTTTGGCTTCCGCAATGGCTTTTTCAATATTGGCCAGCGCTTTGGCATCGACATCGACTTCAAAAGTGAACAAGCCGACCGCCAGTTTTTCCCAATGTAAGACCACTTCGCCGGAATTGGCTGTCATATTTTCCACGGTGATCGACATCCTTTCCCGCATCGGGGCAGCCATGGGCTTGACGGTCAGACGGTGCACATCTTCTTCCTCTTTGTAACCGGAGGTCCCCCAGAGTTCGGTGTTCTTATTCAAAATGACGGTCCAATCAGCAGCAGTAGGGATGGTGAAGATCGAATATTCGCCGGCAGGAACAGCCTTTCCATTAATTTTCACCTCGTCGGAAAAAGTAACGCTCGTAGCTTTGTTGGCGCCGGTCCGCCACATCTCATCATAGGGAACCAGGTCGCCCCAGATCACCCGGTCTTTGACACCGGGACGAGCATATTTCAGGGTAATGTCTGTCAATCCCACCCGCTGCTCATAGTTGGCAGAAGGGCTGGGTTTCGGTAAGTCCTGGGCATAACTAAGCGATACACAAAGCAGTAATCCGCTTATCAAGGCTGTTTTTATTTTTTTCATGATGACTGTTTTTTTGGTTATTTGGGATATCAATAGGATCAAAAGTAAAGGATCGAAGGGAAAACTGTTCATGACTTTAGCCCTTCTTCACGAAATTAGCAATAAAATAACTTTTCAGGGGGAAAATGTTTTGCCTATCTTTGCGTGCCTAAATCAGCAGACATTGACGCTCATAAAATCGATCTCAGGGATCCGGGGTACCATTGGCGGCAAAGCCGGTGAAGGCCTGACGCCGGAAGATATCATCAAGTTCACCACCGCTTTCGGCACCTGGGTGAAAGATAGAACCGGTAAGCAAACCATTGTTATCGGAAGAGATGCCAGGATCTCGGGAGAAATGGTCAACCGGCTGGTAACCGGTACTTTGATGGGGATTGGGATCGATGTGATCGATCTGGGGCTTTCCACTACACCGACGGTAGAGATGGCCGTTCCCGAAGAAGATGCCGGAGGAGGCATTATCCTGACCGCCAGCCATAACCCCAAGCAATGGAATGCGCTTAAATTATTGAACCATCACGGTGAATTTATCTCCGCCGAGGATGGAAAGGAGGTACTAGACATCGCCGAAAAGGCAGGGGTAAGCTATGCATCGATCAACCAGATCGGCGCCTACCGGAAGGATGATACCTATATTACCAAGCACATCGATAAAATACTGGCACTTCCGCTGGTGGATACCCAAGCCATTAAGGCCAGGAATTTCAAGATCGTGATCGATTGTGTAAATTCGACTGGCGGGATCGCTGTTCCGCAATTATTAAGAGCCCTGGGTGTAACGGAAGTCGAAGAATTGTTTTGCGCCCCGAACGGCCGGTTCCCCCATAACCCCGAACCGCTGCCGGAGCATCTGCTGACCATTTGCCATGAGGTAGAGCTGCAAAAGGCGGATCTGGGTATCGTGGTGGATCCCGATGTGGACCGGTTGGCGCTGATCTCGGAAGACGGGACGCCCTTCGGCGAAGAATATACGCTGGTATCTATTGCTGATTATGTCCTTAAACATCAGAAAGGCAGTACGGTATCCAATTTATCTTCAACCAGAGCTTTAAGGGATGTAACCGAAAAAGCCGGAGGGGAATATCACGCTGCCGCAGTCGGGGAGGTTAATGTCGTGACCCAAATGAAAGCGGTTAACGCGGTGATCGGCGGCGAAGGAAATGGGGGAGTGATCTATCCGGAACTGCACTATGGCCGCGATGCCTTGGCTGGTATCGCCCTGTTCCTGTCGCATCTGGCCAAGTTCAAAAAAACCTGCTCGATGCTGAGAAGCACTTATCCGAATTATTACATCAGTAAAAATAAGATCGAGCTAACACCCAATATCGACATCGACGCGCTGTTTGGAAAGATCAGGGACAAGTATAAAAAACAACCCATCAATACTATCGACGGCCTCAAGATCGAATTCAATAAAGAGTGGGTGCATCTGCGCCGTTCCAATACCGAACCCATCATCCGGATCTATACCGAAAGCGAGATGCACACCAAAGCGGAGAACCTGGCCAAAAAGCTGATCGACGATATCAAAGGCTTCCTGAAAGAGTGATACATTGGTTTTTGGCCGGTATTATCTTAATTTTGTAGCCACAATCCGATAATTCAGCATTCCTAGTGATGAAAGTTCACTTGCTATGAAAGTTTACTTGCCATGAAAGTATACCTGGATAACGCAGCAACCACCGCTATCAGAACAGAAGTGGCGGAAGCGATGATGCCTTTTTTGGCCGAACACTATGGTAATCCCTCATCGATCCATGGCCTGGGACGGGTTACTAAAACAGCTATTGAAAAGGCGAGAAAAACAGTGGCGGAGTTGTTGAACACCTCTCCGGCGGAGATATTTTTTACCTCCGGCGGTACCGAGGCCAACAATATGATCCTGAAAGGCGCCGTGGAATATCTCGGGGTAACGGATATCATTTCCTCCGAAGCCGAACACCATTGTGTTTATGATGTAGCCAAATTGCTGCAAGATACGCGGAATACCAGGATCCACTATGTAAACCTGGATGAGAAAGGCCATGTCGATCCCGGACATTTAGAGCAATTGCTGAAAGCAATGAAGGGGGAGGGGAAAGCGCTGGTTTCCTTAATGCATGCCAATAATGAGATCGGGAATTTACTGGATCTGGAGCGGGTGGGAGCCTTGTGTAAGGAGCATGGAGCCTATTGCCATTCGGATACCGTTCAATCGGTGGCGCATTATTCCATAGACCTGCAAAGCCTGCCGGTGGACTTTATCACCGGATCCGCACATAAGTTCCACGGACCCAAAGGAACAGGATTTGCCTATGTTAACCATGCCCTCGATTTCGGGCCCTTTGTCCATGGCGGCAGCCAGGAAAGGAATATGCGGGCCGGTACCGAGAACTTATTGGGTATCATCGGGTTGGGGAAGGCCATAGAGCTGGCTTACCGGGACCTGGAAGAAGACCAGGCTTATATTACCGATCTTAAAATGTACATGGCCTCGGCATTACAAGAGCAATTGGAGGATATTACGTTTAACGGGGATTACGCGGATCGATCCTTATATACCGTTCTCAACGTCGCTTTTCCCAAACATGAGAAAAGCAGCTTATTGTTATTTAACCTCGATATTGCAGGTATCTGTGCCTCTTCCGGCAGCGCCTGTAGTTCCGGTTCGGATGTGGGCTCTCATGTATTGAAAGCCATCGGGGCAGATCCCGAACGTACGGCGATCCGCTTTTCTTTTTCCCGCTTCACCACAAAGGAAGATATCGATTATACCGTCTCGACGCTGAAGTCGCTGTTCAGCGTACCGTCGGTGGTGAATTGATTGGCTTTCCTTTCCCAATTCTGCTAATGAAGGCGCTCTTAGTGTGCCGGTTCCCATACGCAAGGCGTAATACGCCTCATACCCTTCCGGCTTCCAGTCATAAAAATCAACTATCTGCTTGATCATTTGCAGCAGTTTTCGAATGGCACATTCTCATGATCTTAGCCTTATTAGAGCTGATTAGCTGCTGTGCTTTTCTAAAAAACCTGGACAATGCCTGGCTATTGTTATTCTATACCTCCAACTAACGGATAAGATTCTAAAA
>JANQFB010000529.1 GCA_028278085.1 Chitinophagales bacterium | reverse complement strand
TTCGGTACGACCCGCGCCCAGGAAATGGCGCAATCAATGTTGCCTCCTGCTGCCAAAGCCAAGTTTCTGGAAAGTCAGTTCAACGCCCAGCATAGCTCTTACCGGCATCAGTTTCCCCAGGGAAAATTCGACATCGTCCTTTACAAAAAGAAACCTATCGGTCGCCTGTATATCAATCTGGGAAAAGAAGAATTGCGGATGATCGACCTTTCGATCTTACCGGCGTACCGGGGAAAGGGTATCGGCAGCCAAATTTTTGATGAAGTGCTTAAACAAGGCAAAGCCGCAAACGTTCCGGTACGACTCCATGTGATGTACAATAATCCTGCCTATGAGCTGTACAAGCGGCTGGGTTTCCGGAAAATCGCGGATGACGGACCTTATTACGTCATGGAATGTTTGCCCGGATCATCCGGCTGATCCATTGTTGAGCAATCGGTCAATAACGGCAGGATAGTGGCGGTGCTCCAGCTCGCGGATCTTACCGGCGAGGCTTTCCGGCGTATCGGAAGGGTCAACCGGGCAGCGAGCCTGAAAAATGATATTGCCTTCGTCATAGCGCTCATTCACATAATGGATCGTTATCCCGCTTTCCTTTTCTCCGGCTTTTAACACTGCCTCATGCACATGCCGGCCATACATGCCTTTACCGCCGTACTTGGGCAACAACGCGGGATGGATATTGATGATCCTGCCGGGAAATGCCTCGACCAGTGCCGCAGGAACCAACCACAAAAAGCCGGCCAAAACGATCCAATCGATCTCTTGCAACTGATCCCTCACAAAACCTGTTTCATACAATTCTTTCCGGTTAAATGTCAAGGTAGGCACCTGAAAGTTTCGGGCTCTTTCCAAAACTCCTGCATCCGCCTTGTTCGAAAGTACCAGGGCAACCTCAACTTCCGGGGAATCTTTAAAATATCGGAAGATGGCTTCGGCGTTGGATCCGGAGCCGGAGGCAAATATGGCCAGTTTTACCATAACAATTGCTCAAAGGCCAAATTCTTCTTTAAGGATCTTATCGAACAATTGGTCGATATTACCATCGCCGTTCATGGTATGGAGCTCTACCGTGGCCACAATAAAGTTGGTCTGACCGGAATTATTCTCTTTTTTGGCCATCAGGGTGCTGATCCCGGTCCAGGGCAATACGCTGGCGCCGGATTGCGCGAGCAGGTTTCCATTGTACAAGGCCGTGGCTCCGGAGATCGGATCGAAAGAACGGACGGAAACCAGTTGTCCGGGACTGTAATCGGCTTTCAACACCGGCCAGCCGCCAAGCGTTGGAATAACGGTGGTATCGGTCAATTTGATGGTGGTATCCCCGCCCGGGGTAGTGAAAGAGGCTATGGGTGAAAAGTCGATATATTCGGGTTCCTCGGCTACTTTGGAATGCACCGAGATGGACATCAGCAGCTTGCCATTTTGATTGAAAAATTCATCCGTGGTTTTTCTGGCAATTTCCAGGGAATTGAATTTGATCTCTTCGGTTACCGGATCGGGTTTGGTAACTTCTCCGAACCAAATGATGGTTTCAAACAAATTGAAGATCCGGGCTTGTGTAGGGTTGTCCGGCGATAATTGGAGGGTCGTATCTCCATTCCGCTCATAAAGCTGTAAAGTATCAAAATCATGTCCAAAAGCGGTCAATTGCTGGCCATAAAATACTTCGGCGTCCTGGGCGGTGCTGCTGCCGGGATCCGGGTAGGCATTGACCATGAGAATATCAGCCTTCACTTTTTTTACAAAAATGGTATACGAAGCCACCAGGTTGGATTTAGCATCGGATTGATCTACCGCGCGGATATAAAGTACGTTGGCTTGATCTAACAGCAAACCGGCCATGTCGAGGTCTTCCGGGGTCGTATTATTATTGGTATAAACCTCGCAATCCGTTTCATCCTGGTCGACCGATAAGCCGACAAAAGTGGCGCTGCTTACCGTTCTGTCGACAATATAGGGCGAACCGGTGGTATCGTTCCAAAACAACTCATAATAACTCAGGTTCGTTTCGCCGTCCGGATCATTGCCCTCCCAAAAAAACTTGATGGCAGGAAAGGTTTTGACGGGATTATTGGTAGCATCGATATATTTTACCGTGGGAGGCGAATTCTTGATCGGATAGGCAACCGAGGCCGGGCTGGGATCGGGTTCACCCATGTTGTCGATGGCTCTCACATGAAAAATAAAGTCGATGGTATCGAAACCCGGGGGAGGCGCCAATACAAAATCACTGTCCAGGGAAGCTGTAAAATACCACTGGGTATTGTTGTCGATGGTTTCATCGAAGGTAAACTCATAGCCTTTCAGGTATCCGTCTTTATCATCACCCCACCAGGAAATGGTTACCTGCGAGTTGAACCGGTCTTCACCCACACGGATAATCGTATCGATTATGGTATGGGTATCGGGCGGCAGGTTGAGCTTGGGTTCGCCTTTAAATTTATTTTTACAGGCGCCAACTGCCAATAGGATGATAATAGCGAATAGATAGGTTCTCAATTCCAATCGAAAAATTTATTCTTCAAATTTAAACTTTTAACGGTAATTCTCCGCCTTTCTTCCTGATCTCCTGATCCGGGAGCAACGTTATATCTTCGCAAGGTTCGGGGAATTATTTACCTTAGTAAAATAAAACTATTTTTGTAAAAAGGTAAATCTATGAAAAAGGCTCTCATTACAGGCATCACAGGTCAGGACGGCTCTTATTTGGCTGAACTTTTACTAGAAAAGGGGTATGAAGTACATGGGATCAAAAGGAGGAGTTCTTTATTCAACACCCAGCGGATCGATCATTTATACCAGGACCTTCACGATAAGGAAGTTCGTTTCCGGTTACATTACGGTGATCTGACCGATTCGACGAATATTATCAGGATCGTCCAGGAAGTGCAACCCGATGAGATCTACAACCTGGGGGCGATGTCTCATGTACAGGTGAGTTTCGACACGCCGGAATATACCGCCAATGTGGATGCATTGGGTACTTTAAGGATCCTGGAGGCCGTCAGGTTGCTGGGAATGGCGGAAAAGGTAAAGATCTACCAGGCTTCCACCTCCGAATTATACGGATTGGTGCAGGAAGTACCACAAACTGAAAAAACACCATTTTACCCCCGTTCCCCATATGCAGTGGCCAAACTTTATGGCTACTGGATCATTATCAACTACCGGGAGGCTTATAATATTTTCGCCGTTAACGGTATCCTGTTCAACCATGAAAGCCCGATCAGGGGTGAAACTTTTGTAACCCGGAAGATCACCAGGGCTGTTGCTCGTATCGGACTCGGCTTACAAGAAAAGCTATACCTGGGAAACCTGAGCGCCAAAAGAGACTGGGGCCATGCCAAGGATTATGTGGAAGCCATGTGGCTGATGCTGCAGCAGGATGAACCGGAAGACCTGGTTATTGCCACCGGTGAAACGACGGCAGTGAGGGATTTTGTACGCATGGCTTTTGAAGAGATCGGGATCGAACTGGAATTCAAAGGCACCGGTGCGGATGAAAAAGGTATCGTCAAAAGCAGTAGTAATGAGGCCTACCCCATCCCGCCCGGGAAAGAGGTGATCTGCGTCGACAAACGATATTTCCGGCCTACGGAAGTCGATCTTTTGATCGGCGATTGCAGCCGGGCCAAAGAGAAATTAGGCTGGCAGCATAAGTACTCCCTGAAGGATATTATCAGCGAAATGGTGGCATCGGATCTCGAGATCTTCAAAAAAGATCAATACCTGAAAGAAGGCGGTCATAAGATCATGAATTACCACGAGTAGGTTGTTATGGAGCAAAATAGTAAGATCTACATCGCCGGACATAGGGGTATGGTGGGTTCTGCGATCCACCGGAAATTGTTAGCAGAAGGTTATGAAAATTTTTGTTTGAAAACCTCTAAAGAGCTGGACCTGAGAAACCAGGCGGCCGTTCAGCAATTTTTCGAAGCCGAAAAGCCGGATTACGTTTTCCTGGCTGCTGCAAAAGTCGGCGGCATTCACGCCAATAATACTTACCGTGCCGAATTTCTTTATGATAACCTGATGATCGAATCCAATGTGATCCATCAGTCTTATCTATCGAAAGTCAAAAAACTATTATTCCTGGGCTCTTCCTGTATCTATCCGCGTATGGCGCCGCAACCGATGGAAGAATCCGCCTTGCTTACCGGCCCGCTGGAACAAACCAACGAGCCTTATGCCATTGCCAAAATAGCCGGCATCAAACTTTGTGAATCATACCGCCGTCAGTATGGCTGCAATTTTATCAGCGCCATGCCCACAAATTTGTATGGTCCCAATGATTTTTATGACCTGAAAAACTCCCATGTGATCCCGGCTTTGCTCATGAAATTTCATCAGGCAAAACAAAATCAGGATCCATCCGTTGAAATATGGGGCAGCGGCCAACCGAAAAGAGAATTCCTCCATGTGGATGACCTTGCCGAAGCCTGTTTTTTCCTGATGAAAAACTATGATGACGAAGGCTTCATAAACGTTGGCTCAGGAGAAGAAATATCCATCAGGGATCTGGCCTTAACCATCCAGGAAGCCGTTGGATTTAACGGCACGCTCACATTTAATACGGAAAAACCGGACGGAACACCCAGGAAATTAATGGATGTCAGCCGGTTGCATCAATTGGGATGGCAGCATTCCATAGATCTGAAAGCAGGTATACGGAACGTATATGAATCGATTAAAGAGCAACTCTGACATAGAGTTTGTGATCAAGCCCACCGGATCTTTTTCCCTGCAATTGAAAGAATTGTGGGAATACCGCGAATTATTCTACTATTTTACCTGGCGGGATATCAAGGTCAAATACAAGCAGACACTGCTGGGATTTTTATGGGCGGTACTCCAACCCTTTATCCTGATGCTGGTGTTCACCGTATTTTTCGGAGGCATGTTAAAAGTGCCTTCCGCCGATGAATCGCTGCCCTACCCGATCTTTGCATATTCCGGTCTGATGTTATGGAATATTTTCGCCACCGGGCTGGCCGGATCGGGGAATAGCATGGTTACCAATGCCAACATTATCAAAAAGATCTACTTCCCCAGGCTGATCATACCGATGTCGTCCATCTTGTCAGCCATCTTCGACTTTATCATGGCCTTTTTGGTCTATATCGGTATCCTGATCTATTTCCAGTACATGCCTCCGATCGAAAAATTGGTGCTATTACTACCGCTCAGTATCCTGATGGCCATTTTTACCTCTTTCGGGCTGGGTTGCTTCATGGCTGCCCTGAATGTCAAATACCGGGATTTCCGCTATGTGATCCCGTTTTTAACACAATTGCTGTTTTTCCTCACCCCGGTGATCTATCCCATAAAAATGGTTACCAACGAATGGGCGCGGATCCTGTTATCGCTCAACCCCATGGGTGGTGTGGTCCATTTATCCCGTGCGGCCCTCATCGATAAACCCGTGAATTGGGAGCTGGTTGGGATCAGTGGGGCGGTAGCGGTGTTGATGATCCTCGCAGGGATCATATATTTTAAAAGAACCGAATCCTATTTTGCCGATATTGCCTAGCTATGAAACCGATCATTGAAGTCAGTCATTTATCCAAAAGATACCGGATCGGCAGTAACCTCAAGCCCTATGTTACGCTACGGGAAGCTGTTTTTTCCTTATTCGACCGCGACCGGGATAATAAAAATACCTTTTGGGCCCTGGAAGATATCAGCTTCACCGTTGAACCGGGTGAAACCATCGGCATCATCGGTAAGAACGGCGCCGGGAAATCGACCCTGCTGAAGATCCTTTCACGTATTACCCCCCCTACGCGTGGAAAGGCTATCCTGAGGGGAAGGGTAGCCAGTTTATTGGAAGTCGGCACAGGATTTCATCCCGAACTCACCGGCAGTGAAAATATATTCCTCAACGGCTCCATCCTCGGCCTAACCCGGGGAGAGATCATCAACCGGTTCAAGGATATTGTGGATTTTTCAGGCGTTCATCAGTTCCTCGACACGCCTTTGAAACATTATTCCAGTGGTATGCAGTTACGGCTGGCTTTTGCCGTTGCGGCCCACCTCGATCCGGAGATCCTGATCATAGATGAGGTACTGGCCGTGGGTGATGCCGAATTCCAGCAAAAATGCCTGGGTAAAATGAATGAAGTGGCGAGCAGCGGCAGAACGGTGTTATTTGTGAGCCACAATATGGCGGCTGTCAATAAATTATGTGAAAAATCTATTCTGCTGGAACATGGGAGAATAAAAGCCATCGACCTGACCCCCAAGGTATTCGAGATCTACCTGGCCAAAAAGGAGCAACACGGCAAGGTCAACCTCGAACCTGTCGAAGGAAAAAGCTGTAATATCCTGTCAGTAGGGGTAATGAGCGATAAGGAACAATTTACAGACGTGATCGCATCCGATAAACTGTTCTATATCTACTGTAAGATACAGGTCAACCAACCGATCCGCAACAGCCAGGTTGCCATATCCATTTTATCCCTGACGGAAGGCGTGGTGGTTTTTTCCTCCGGCCACCGCGATGCTGACCGCAAATATCACGAAACCCTTGAGCCCGACAGTTATGAGATCAAACTAAAAGTTCCGGGAAACTTCCTGAACATCTCCCTATATGCCGTTAATGTGCGTGTTTGGGGAGAATACGGCCACCAGCAGCGTGATTCCCATGCCGATTCATTCCAGGATATTTCTTTTAATATCGTTGAAACGGATTCACTGGCTTCAAGATTTGCCGACAAGCGGAAAGGGGTCGTTACGCCGCTGCTGGAATGGCAGTTTAGTTAAGAAATGGATCCGGCAGCAACACCCCAGCATGTTTTGACGGTAGCGGGAATGCACCGGTCGGGTAGCTCCTTAACAGCTAACTGGCTGATGGCTTGTGGCCTTTTCATTGGGGATAACCTGCTGGAAAACTGCCCGGATAATCTAAAGGGTCATTTTGAAGATATGGCCTTCCTGGATCTACATAAAGCTATCCTCGCCGATAATGACCTGGACCATTTGGTCAACCGCAACAAAGATATCCGGATCAGCGATGCGAGGCACCGGGAGGCCGAGGATATCCTGACGCAACGGCAATCCTATCCATCCTGGGGCTGGAAGGAACCCCGGACAGCTTTGTTTTTACCCTTTTGGAAATCCCTGATCCCCTCGTTGAAATTCCTGGTCATTTACCGGCCGTATGAGGAAGTATTGCACTCCCTGTTCAAGCGGGAGCGGCAAAAGTATAAGCACCGGCGCTTCTGGCATCAATGGAAATTCTCGATGAGCAATCCGTTTTTAACCACAAGCTGGTTAAAGGTCTGGGCCTACTACAACCAACTGATCCTGGAGATCACCGACCAATACCCGGACGATTGCATGGTCTTCCGGATCGATGATATCTTACAATATTCCAGCCTGATCGGGGAGGCGATCAACGGCCAATGGAATTTCGACCTCGATGTGATCGACATCAAAAGTATCTACCAAAAAGAACTGATGACCGGCAAACCATCAAAAAACCGGTGGTTAGACCGGTTAGTGCCGGGATGCAGCCTGATCTATGAACAATTGGAGCTAAAACGGTTAAACTCCCTGGCAGCCATTCATATAAGCGCATAGATGACGGAACCTGATCATATCGATCCGCTGGTTTATATTTCGATTGTCAACTGGAATGCCCGGCAATTGACGCTGAACTGCCTGGGATCGCTTCAACAACTCGATTATCCGAATTACCGGATCATCCTGGTCGATAATCATTCCACTGATGGTACCATCGAAGCGGTACGCCAATCTTTTCCGGAAACAGAGATCCTTGCGGCTGACGAAAACCTGGGTTTTGCCGGAGGCCATCAAATTGCCGTAACACATGCTTTGGCCCAACAAGCCGACCTAATATGGTTACTGAACACTGATGCGGAAACTGAGCCGGATGCGCTAACACAGTTGGTCGGCGCTTACCGGGAACATGGGGATCATATTTATGGCAGTGTTATCCTAAAGGGCAAAAACGATCCGGTCGTTGAAGCCGGTTATATGTGGCAAACCAAAGAATACGGTGATCCTAAGCAAGCCCTGGATCATAACTATACCGGCACTCGATATGCGGATGCGCTTAAACATCAGGCGGGGATCTTGGAGATCGGCAGTATTGCCGGCAGCAGCTTTATGATACCGGTTAACCTGATCCGGCAATACGGATTCATGGATCCTTCCTACTTTCTGTACATGGAGGAATTGGATTACTGCCTGCGCCTAAAAACCCACGGCATCAAATCTTTCCTGGTGCCCGGTTCGGTGATCTACCATCAGGGAAAGGGATCTACCCAGGACAACCCCAAACTGCAGCAATTGGTATTATATTACCGCCGGAGAAATTTTATCAGGATCGCCAAAAATCATTATGCCTCAACGCATTACCGGAAAGTGATACGCACCGAAATATGGGTGGGCCTGAAATCCTTTATCCGCAACCGTTTCCAACCACATGATCCGGCTTCCATGTATTATTCGGATTGGCAATGCCTGGGTGTTTTGCACGCCCTTTTAGGAAAGAAAGGAAAAACGCTCGCCCCGGAACGGTATGTATGAGGGATTTTCGATTGAAGATTGATGATTGATGATTGATGATTTTCAATCTTCAATCATACATCATCAATCCCCCACCTTCTCCGCTACCACCAGCAACCTGGGATATCCTTTGGTATGCAGCACTTCATCAAAATTTATCATTTTGAAACCGGCAGCCTCCATCATTTCCTGTAATTCCTCACGGGTATAATGGCGAATATAGGTAACCCCGTCATCCTGGAAGAAGCGGCGCTGCCCTTCGATAAAATCGATGAACAATCTTCCGCCCGGCTTCATATATTGTGCCAGGTTACGGACAGCTTTTTCACAAGAAGGGTAGATATGTTTAAACACCAGGGAAGAGATCAGCATATCGTATTGATCCTCCAGCTTTACCGATTCGGCATCGGCATTGATATATTTGATGTGTTCGTTGCCAAATTCTTTTTCCAGGTATTGCACCTGATTGGGGGAAATATCCACGCCCATGAACTTTCCGAAAGGTAATTGCAGCTTGTTGATCGCTTTCAGCAAACGGCCGTAACCGGGTCCGATCTCGAGGATGGCGGTATCTTCCTTAAAAGCGTCATAACCGGCCACTTTTTCAATAAATGCATCGCCTTTCAGATCCATTTTCCAGGTTAATTTCTCGTCAGGGCTGCTGGCTTTCCACCTGGCTTTGGAATCATCGCGGATATCCTCATCGGTCTCATACAATTTCGTGGATATCACATCTAGCTTGCGCAATATTTTTTCCTGACGGTCCTGGAGCTGCTGAATGCCCAGGAAGGTTTTCAAGGATCTCTTGATACCGCCGGGCAACATCGACTTTACAATATTGAGCATGTTGACTATTTAAGTTTTTTTAGTGATTGATAAATAAAAGGGGGCAACACCTTCTTTGCCACTTGCTTAAGCCCGCTACCGGTTTGGGATGTCCGGACTTTTTCCATTTCCTTGTCCTTCCCTTCCCTCGACTTCCACAGCGTACTATGCCGGTCACCTCCGGATTGGATCTCATGTTCCGGGCGCCCGTTGGTGTAATAATAGAGTGCCAATGACTTCCTGGAATTTCCTTCCGGGCAGGTCAGGGGATCGGGATGGCCATGATATGAATCAGAGGTCGTGGAAAAGATCACCATCCGGTTAAAGACGGGTAAGATCCGGTGATGACAACTTTTCATGTCTTTATCATACAACTCCAGGTGTCCGCCATAGCTATCTTCCCAGTCTTTATTGAGGTATACCAACACATTGATCCTCCGGTCGAGTCGGGTTTTACCATGTTTATTGAAGTCAGCATGAACTTTGAGCATACCGCCTTTAACGATATTATGCAAACCGCCGCCATCATAGTTCGGATCGGGAACAAGATCTTGAATACCGGTTAGATTTTCGAGGAAGCTAAGGAAGGTCCTGGAGTTCAAATAATACATCAATAAACGGGTAGCCGCCCCCCAATGCTCCTCCAGTCCGGATCCCATCTTAACTTCATGGACATTTTCAAACCTCCGGTTCCAGGCCGGGGAATCTACCCCCGGAAATTCTTCCAGTACCTTGTTCAACACGGCTTCGGGCAGAAAATCGTCCAGCATGATGTGGGGGAAGGGTGTCGCCTGGGCATATTGTTCACTGAGGGATTTACCTTTGGCAGTG
>JANQFB010000487.1 GCA_028278085.1 Chitinophagales bacterium | reverse complement strand
GAATTCGAGGTTGTTTTTTGTGACCGCGAAATGTCCATGAAGGGTAGCCCTGAATGGCGTCGCAACAGGCATTGAAATATAGGCAACTTCTTCCCGGATGAGGTGGTGGAGCGCGATACCTGCGCCGGCTAAGATCGCTTGTTTTTCAAGATCCCAGTTGATACCGGCGCTGAGGTCCGGCCGGTTGAATTGATCATTGGCTATATCCTCGCCGATGTCGATACCCGGATCGAACGAGCCATTGACAAATTGGCTTTCCGTGGTCAGCCCTTCGGAGGATAATTGATGCTGTCGATAACCTCCGCTGACCCCGAAACTCAGGTATTGATCCCTGCGCAGTTGGAGGTTATGGGCATAGGTTCCGGATATACCGGTCATCACCAAGGTTCCGTTAGCACCTCCCCGGTCATTGATGATCGCCAGCGAGAGGCCCCCGATCCTTTGTTGATCCCGTTTGAGGAGCGGATAGATCAGGGTGGCCTGGGGACTGATAAAAGGATCGGTAATACTGGCCCATTGGGTCCGGTAATTCATGGACAACTGAAGATCGCTTTTCCCCGCCACCAGGGCAGGATTTAGCCATACCGGTGCAAAGGTATACTGGGAAAAATGTGGATCCTGGGCCTTGCTGATGCCGGAGACCAAAAGCAGCAATAACCCTAGCTGCCCGGATCTGTACCTGAACCGAATGAATCCCTTCATTTTATCGCAGTAACAATACTTTCCCGGTTTTTTTTCCATTGAATTGAAGCTCGGCTCCCGAATAGAAGCTGCCTTTCAGGTACCAGACAAAGGATGCATTGTCGGTAATAACGCCCTTATACAATCCGTCCCATCCGGCATTGGTGGCTTCTTCCACGCTGTTGGTTTCATACACCAACTCCCCCCATCGATTATAGATCTGCCATTGCAGTTCCGAAATACCGCTGCCATGGATGCGGAAGCGATCGTTACTACCATCTCCGTTAGGGGTAAAAAGGGTCGGGATAAAAAGATTATCGACACAGTCTCCCAATCGGATGGAATCTCTTATGGTGCAGACATCCGTAATGTCGACTTCCACCCAATATAAACCCGTATCCATAGCCGTAAAAGTCGGGCCGGTGGAGTTATCCTGCCACCGGTAGCTGGCATTATCGGTGGTGGCGTCGATGATATAGCTGCCGCCGCACAATCCGTCTGATCCGGGAAGCTGGAAATCGACCAATTGTTCAATGTTGATGGTTTTGGTGATCGTGGTGGATTTGGTTCCGCTGTACCCGGTTACAGAAACCGTGTAGTTGCCGGGCGATCCATATATATGTTTGGGCGCCGGGATAGTATCATGGTTTTCATGTCCGGAATCCGGATCGCCAAAATCCCAGGAAACGGAATCCAGGTGAGTTGCCTGGAATTGAAAAGTCGTAGCCTTGCCGGCACAACGGTCGGTGAAGGTAAAATCCAGGTCGAGGTCGAAAGGTTCCGCCCGGTAATGAACCTGTTTCAGGTCCGTAACAAAGCCATTGATATCCCGATAGCCGGTAACCAGGAATAAAACCGTACCGCGTACAGCAGGAGAATACCAATAATAAGTTTCGTTGTAAACTTTAACGGTGTCGCTGCCGCCGATCTCATAATCCAGTTCATTGGTGGTCACTTTCACCCTTACCACATTATTCAACACAACATCCGGCAGGTAAAGGGTACCGTATCCATCCACCTCTATATCGCTGGTGCCAAAATAGGTTCGCTCATCACCGAAGTAATCATAAGTGCTTAAACCGAAATCGTCGCTGGTGATCGATCCGTAGCGCAGGGGATATTTAAATAAGGATAAGGGATCTTGCAGGACAAAGGAAAATGTAGCATCGGCATATCCCCAATAATTGAGTTCCTGGGAATCGACCTCGTAATAATAATACAGGTCGCTCACCGGTTCGCGGGCATAGGTAGCATCGGGAAACAAGCTGTCATAGGGTGTATCGGCCGGATCATGTACGGGGGTATTGTAGATATAAGCTTCTGTAAATTGCAGTGTGGAAAAATCCCAGGCAATACCCGCACCGCTCGATCCGGGATGGATACCGCTGGTATCTGCCGTGTGAAAATTGATGGAATTCCCGGGCGCCCAGCCACTGGCGGCCGAAATGACCGGTTGGGCCCGGAGGTAATACCCGAGTAAGCCGGTAAATGCGAGGAATAAAACTGCTCTCACTAATGAGAAATTGTCAACCAAGGGACAAAAATATCACTATTCTTTAGAATGGGCAGGCTTATGGAAAAACATCGCTGCTAAATGCTAATAATATTAGACCCGGGATAAGCTGCCTTTATTCCCCCGCAATAAAAAATTCTCACCCGATGCCTGCCCTTGCTCATCCGGATCCTGCCAATCCTAATTTGTGGTTGCGGCGAAACGGCTTTGCTTTTATTTTCGGATCAACACCATTTGTGGAAAAACCGGACTATTTTTTTAGCTATTCCAGTCCTCGCTATGCTGCCTTTGCCGGAATGCTTTTCCTCAGATCTTTTGATTAACCGAATAAACCGAACAAAACATGAAACCTAATTCGACCCGCCCATCTTGTCACCCTGAAAAATGTGGGCAACAAAACTTATTGACCAGGCTGTTAGCTACGGGCATATTCTTCCTGATGCTGGCATCCAATCTTTCGTTACCGGCACAAGTTAGCAGCAGATTCGGAGATGAAATTCCTCCTTATGGCACTATCCGGCTGTTGCTGGTATTTGCACAGATGGATTGCGACCCTTGTGGTGGTACGGGTATTTGCGGGGAAAACGGTTGGCCTTTGGGCGACCTGCCCGATCCCGAAATGTGGTTCGATACCGATGTGGCCCAGGGCGATCAGCCCACCAAGTTTGTGACTAAATATTACTGGGATATGTCCATGGGCAGATACCTGGTGCTTGGCGATTATATTGACAGTGCCTTTACGGTATCCTGCAACCTGGCTGCAAATGAAGAACAGGCTATTGACGAGCTAATTGTTCAGTTAAACCAGCTCCCCAACCCTTTGACCACAGAAAACGGATATGAGCTGGATGATTTTGACTTTTGGGACATGCAACCTTCCGGCATCCAAAAAACGAATACCCCGGATGGATTCATCGATGGCTTGATCGTTATTTGGAGAAATATGGATTCGGGGTTTCTGAATGGCAACTGCAGAGGTCGCGGATTCAACCGGCTTGTTTTTGATGGGCATTCCCTGAAAAATTTTCAACTGGACAATGGCGCTTCTTTTAATGCCTGTGGTAGCACGGAAGGAACGATTGGTTTTTTTATGGAAGAATACTTCCATGGACTTTTTGGCGGGAATCGATTCCATATTTCCAGTGGTTTTGGGGCACATACATTTCTTTCCGGCCCCGGGGCTTTCAGTATGACTTCCCAACCGGGATCGTCAAGTAATGTTGCCTGCGGCTGGGACCGTATGTATCTGGGCTGGACAGGGCCAGGAAAAACTGAGTTGGTCAGCGCCCTGGATGCTTCCAACAATGAAGTAGCCACTTCCATAGATATTCAGTCCCATCCCAACGGGGGTACATTTATCTTGCGGGATTTTGTTACACATAGTGATGCCATTCAGATCCGTTTGCCGCATTTTAATTTTCCGGTCGACCCCGTTAAAAACCAGTTCCTTTGGCTGGAAAACCATCAAAAGATCAGCGAATACGACCGGTCCGTTTGGGAAGATAAGCCTTGTAAGGAGGATTGGACCAGGGGCATATATGCCTATCTCCAGATTGGCAAAGAAGATACGGCCGGCGCCACCAATGATGTCTATGGAACCTGGGGCAGCAATGGGGAGGGTAGCTGGTTATTCCCATTGTCGGCAGAAGGCAATTATGACTTCAAATATCGCAAAGACCTTGAATTTATGGGGGAATGGTATACCGGCTGTTTATGGGTAAACCGTACCTTACCTTATGATAAAACCACCAGTATCCCCAATCCATTAACCGGGTGTTCGGATCTGTATAACCATTATGATTACAATGAAGACGGCACCTTCGTGCCCTATGAAGGAGCACAGCCTGCCTTAACCTACCTGGAAAACGGAACGATCCATATCAGTGCACCGACCAATGGTGATGGGAGGGATGCTTTTAACTCCCAAAACGGCCTGCAACTCAATTTATCAACCAATCCGGCGCCATTACCGGTTTACACGCACCGTTCCACCAGTAACTTTAATGGCGTCGGTACGATCCAAAACGATGATAACCGGACGATCTTTTTGAATGGATTGGATATTGAAGTAACCGGCGAGAATGTTGACGGGAATGGAGCAATCGAGGTGGAAATCGCCTGGGATAATTTCGAGATCACCGATGATGTAAGATGGTGCGGTAATATTATCCTTCAAAATGACGTGAACGATCCTTTGTCAAGAACATCGCTGATCGATCTGCAACCTGGGAATACGATTTTGCTGGACCAGGGAACTTCCATTACCCGGAATGTCGGCGATTTACAGCCGGACGGGAGCTTTATTTATGCTGATCCAACCATATTGACCATCGAGTCGGGAACGGAATTGGTCATCAGGGATGGCGCTCATTTAAAGCTGATCAATGGTTCGTCCCTGCATATCCGGTCCGGCGCCTTTGTGCTCCTGGAAGGAAGCGGTAAGATCACAATCGACAATAGTTCCTTTATTTGTGTAGATCCGGGCGCTACTTTAGAGTTGAACAGCCCGCAGAGTTCCATTGTTATGGAACCCGCCGCACAGGTGGGGATCAATCCTTTTTACAATCTGACACCCAATTGCCAGAGCCTTTGTGACATACAGGCAAATATCAATGGTCCGGGCACCATTAGCAGGACATACCTGGCAGATGCCGGTCCGGATATTGTTTCCTGCAACAGTGTGACCGGTATGATGCTCGGCGGCAATCCATCAGCCGCTGGAGGTACTCCCCCTTATACCTTTTCCTGGGAACCCTCCGGTCCGCTAACGGATGCCAGTCTCGATAATCCTGTTATCGCCACCCCGCTGGCTGCCGATACGGAATTTACCCTGACCGTTACCGATGCCGACGGATGTACCGATACCGACCGGATGACGGTATTTGTCAATACCACCACACCATCTGCTCCCGCAGGACTGCTGGCCAATGCACATTTGGAACAAGTTACCGCCGGGCAGCCGGATGACTGGGAAGGCCATCATGCCTCCAATGAGCCGACTGACGGATCCTTGTTTTTCCTTAGCCAATTGTCCGATCCAATGGCAGCAACATTGAGCAACGATCAACCGTCACCGGGTTCCGGTTGCCGGGGAGCCGATGTACCGCTGGATAATGTAAATGGCCATCCTGCTTATTTTGCTCAAAAGGATATCGGACTCGTTACCAATCCGCTGGACGTATATATACTCGAAGCCCAATTCCGGGTCAACAACTCTGCAACAACTTCAACATCCAAATTGGATGTTAATCTCATCAGTGATCTTTCCGTTCCGGGAGAGCCGGGCAGCTTCAGGAAATGGGAACTGTCCAGGAGCTTCGATCTCAATACAAGCTCCGGCGCTAACCCCATATCATCCGATTGGCAAGCGATCAGAAAATGTATCTCTCCTGATATTTACTGGACCGGAGCACAGGAATTTGACGATATCGGCCTCCGCTTCTTTACCTCCCATAGTCCGGCTACCGACATTGAAATAATGGTAGACCATTTCCGACTGGAGCCGATCACAAATTTTACAGAACCGGTAAGCGGGCTGAACTATGTGGTGCAGGACTTTTATTCCGGTTTCAATTCCAGTACTATTCAACTGGAGAACAATTATGTGCAAGTATATGACAATAGTATCACCAGCGCAGATTTTCCCAATGCTGCCACAGCATTCAACCGGGTGTATAACTTTACCCAATCCCTGGATGATGAGCCGGCCTGGAACAATCTTACCCGGTATTTGTATGATGATGCCAGTGATGTGGAGATGAATGGTACGATCATTCTGCAACCCTATACCCATTTTAATGTGATCGGCGACGGAGACTTTATTCTAGGAGAAAATGGAAGCTTCTGCCTGGGACAAGGATCGGAATTGGTCTTACCGGGGGATCAGACTTTTATTTACAATGGCGGACAATTCGATATGATGTATCCGAATGCCTGTTTGGGAGTCTTCGGAGGCACCCTGGAAATTGCCGCTGAAAAGAACATGGACATTTCAAGAGGGTTTGCCATGCTGCACCAAAACGGAACTATTGAGCTGCACAACAACAGCAAGCTGACCCTCAAGAACACCGGGCAACTGCTCTATCAGTCAGGAGCCGCCATTACCCTGAGCATCAATGAAACTCTCCAATTCGACCGGGGAAGCGGTTTAAAATTAGAAGACGGGGGCAATAGCAATCCTTTGGCCGATCAGCGGCTCCAGGTGATCCTCGACTGCGGGGAACTGGTTACCAACTGGAACAAAGCCGAATCGTCTATTTACTTACCCAAGATCCGGAAATGCTACTCCTGGAAGCACCTGGCTCATTGCGAGCCTGACCTGGTGGTGCACCCTGTCGCCCCATCGATCGATGTTGTGGTAGTCGACCGGCCGGAGCATCATCCTTACGAGATCCTGTATGACATTGATCTTTCCGGTTATCCTGCCGTGAATATGGGTGGTTCGGGTACCATTGTATTGGCTAACCAGGAGGGCATTGCTGATGACAATACCTCCGGGCATAGCCATGGTGCGGATCAACCGACACCAATGATCACGATCGGTAACCATGCCCAGGCATTGGTGCGTCCCGATGGAAGTACCAAATCCGGCGCTTTGACCATTGAATCCGGATTCCATTTAAAACCGGGAGCGCACCTTCGACTGGAACCAGGGGCTAAAATTGAAGTTCATGAAGGCGCGAATTTTATTGTAGAAGCAGGGGCAAGGATCTCTTTGACCGGAAATGCACAGCTCCATATCGAAGAAGGCGCCTACTATTGTATCGATCCTACCGCCAATGTACGGGTAGCTTCGACAGCCGAGTTGGAGATCAGCCCGGAAGCATTTGCGGGTCTTCACCCGGAGCTCAAGATCTCCGCCAAACTTAATTGCGATCCGGTGAGCATCAAACCGGAAGCCGATTTTGTGATCACTCAAAGCTCGTGCGGGATCAAGGGGCTGGTTGCCGACGGCAGCGCCAGTGTGAATGCCCTATCGCATACCTGGAGTGTAACAGATGAAAACGGAGCGATCACATCATCCTTTTACAAAGGGAACCCCCCGGCAAATTTTGATTTTACGGGAGGAGGATTCGGAACAGGCTTCAATTTTTTGGCAGGGTCAACCTATACCATTGGTTTAACCATAAGCCAGGGGCCGGTTACTTCACAAGCCAGCCGGCAAATAACGGTCGATCCTGTCATAACCCTGGCGGAAGAGTTGTTCATTTGCAGCGGTGACCAGGTCCAATTGGATGCGGGTGTCAACCATGCGACTTATTCCTGGGCGCCTGCCAAAGGCTTAAGCGATCCTTCGGTGAAAGACCCTAAGGCCAGACCGAGGTCTACAACCAATTATACCGTAACGGTAACCGACGGAAAGGGCTGCAAGGCCTCCGGCGAAGTATTGATCGATGTTACCGAAGTCGATGTGGTGACAACCATTGCCGGGAACGGGCGAAGCGGATTAACGGATGGTACAGGTTCCGGGGCTCAATTTCATGCCCCTTCACACATGGTCGTTGATCCCGACAGGCCCGTGGCCTATATTGCCGATGCCAATAATCATGTGATTCGCCAGGTCGATTTGAAAAGCAAGGAGGTAACCACCCTGGCAGGTAACGGTAAACCCGGTTACCAGGATGGTGACCTGGGCAGCGCTCAATTCAATCATCCCTGGGGCATTTGTATCGATCCCAAAGGAGCGCTTTACGTAACCGACCGTAAGAATCATTGCATCCGCAAGATCAATTTGCATACACGGCTGGTCACCACTATTGCCGGCAGGCTTCATGCCGGGGCAACCGATGGATTCGGTAGCCAGGCGCAATTTGATCACCCCCGGGGTATCAGTTGTGATGAACAAGGCGACCTGTATGTGGCAGATGCGGGCAACCAGGCTATTCGGAAGCTTTCCCGCAATACATTCATCAATGCCCATACGGCAACGGATTGGATCGTAAGCACGCTAACCGGTATCGAACCGCCTCCCCGCTACCTGAAATTTGGGAAGGGTTCCACGGTTCCTTCGGATGTAGTGGCCGATGGGTCCAACAACCGGCTGATCATAGCCGACCACAAGAACGACCTCATTACCGTACTTGATTTGCAAACCCAGACCGTTAAGGTGTTGGCCGGTATCCCGAAAAGGAAGAGGCAAACCATTTTAGATGGTCCGAGCGATATAGCGCTCAGTCAGACCGGCGAGATTTATATTGCCGATCGGTTGATGCACAGGATCCGAAGGATCGATACCAAAGGACGGATCAGCACCATTGCAGGATCCCGAAAATGGAGGCAGCCCGGTTTCCGCGACGGTAAAGCATTAGGGGGCGCCCGTTTCAATGAACCGACCGGTTTGGCGCTGGATGGGACCGGTGGTCATCTTTACATAGTGGACCGCAAGAACCACAGCGTCCGGCTACTTCCTTTGAATTGTACGTCGACCAAAAAAGCGGAAGATACCATTGTTGAAGAGAACGCTATGATCAGATCGGATAAGATTGTTCTCCGGCCCAATCCTTTCCGGGATCAGGCGGTTATGGACATTCGATTATCCAAAGAAGTTAACGCAGCATCCCTGGTCATTACTAATTTACTGGGGCAGGAGGTCCGGACCTATGCCATACCGGCCGGTATCAACCACCAGATCCCGATCGATGGCAGTGCCTTGAAAAACGGCATATACCTGGCAACCATTGTGGAAAACTGGCAGGTATTAAAAACCATTAAAATGGTGGTGATCAAATAATGAAATGACCTATTCGCCTTTTCTCGGCTACTGTATCCCCTGCATCGATCAGCTCAGTTGAGAAAAGGCGAATTCAATTTTTTCAGTGGTCAAAGGCTTTTCAAGATAGGCGATCACCTCCTTGTACAGCCGTGATTTATCTTTATCCGATTGCCTGGGGGAGGAGGTTAACATAGCCACTTTGGTATCCTGGCAGAGGCCTAATTTTTGTTTGACATCCAAAAACTCATAGCCGTCCATGACGGGCATGTTAATATCCAAAAAAATGAAGTCCGGACAATTTTCCCGGATATGATCAATGGCAAGCTGGCCATGCAGGGCTACTTCCACCTGGTGAATGCCTGCCTTTTCCAGCATCATTTTTGCGATAAAATTGGCCACTTCATCATCTTCTACCAATAGAACTGTATTGACCGTTTGTGCTATTTCCATTGTTCAAACAGATTTTAAACGTTGTTCCTTTATTGGGTTCACTCGATACATCGATATTTCCTCCATGCAGATCCACAATGGTTTTAATAATATATAAACCGGTGCCATTCCCTTCGACATGGTTGTGAAAGCGTTTAAATAAGCCGAATAATTTATGTTTGTGTTGGGAGAGGTTGATGCCGATCCCGTTATCCTTAACTGTTAAATAGGTTTGTCCGTGGTTGGAGCCGGATGAAATTTTAATCACTGGCCGGGTGTCCCTTTTTTTATACTTGATCGCATTGGTCAGCAGGTTTTGCATGATGCTTTTCAGGTGCTCAGGAGGGTAGTTAATATAGGAACAGCGGGAAAACCCGGTGTTGATAACCGCCTCGGAATCTTCTATCTGCTCATTGATATTCTCTTCCACCTCGTGTAATACATCCTCGAAATAGATCTTTTCGGCTTTCCTGTCGGGATTGCCTTTCAGGGCGATAATCTCGTTCAATGCATCTATAGTATTATTCATACTCAAGGTGCATTTTTTGGCTTTTTCGATCAAATCTTTGCACTCATCGTTGAGCTTTCGGTTGACGGCGATGATATTAAGCAAACTTTGCAGGTTACTCAAGGGGGATTTCAGGTCATGGGCAGCCACAAAGCTGAATTCTTCCAATTCCTTATTAGCTCTTTCCAACTCGATCATATGCTTTTTGAGTTTTTCCTCGGCTTCCTGCTGTTTGATATTGAATTTCTGTCGTTCAATAGCATAATGAATGGATTTATCCAGCAGCTTATGATCATATTCTCCTTTAAGCAGGTAATCCTGCGCTCCGTTTTGAATGGCGTAAACAGCAATTTGTTCATCATTAAGGCCGGTCATAATGATAACCGGTAACCTGGGGAATTGGTATTTTATCTTCAGCAACCCTTCCATCTGGATGCAATCCGGCAGGGAAAGGTCCAGCAATAAAATATCTACCGGTTGCTTGAAAAGGTATTGAAATCCGGATTTCAAACTATTGGCGGCATGGATGGAGGACCTGGCAAATGATGTATCTGCAATAACCTCCCTGAACAAGACCTGGTCATCAGGATTGTCCTCGATCAGTAGAATATTAAGGGTTAATTGTTCCATAAATTCGTTTTATTTGGGTAACCTTACGATGGTGAACCAGAAATCTTCAATGGTTTTGACTATCTCGGTAAAGCTGTCGAAATCGACAGGCTTGGTAACATAACAATTGGCGTGATGATTGTAAGAATCCAGGATATCTTCATCACGGCTGCTGGTGGTCAGGATGATAACAGGAATGTGTTTCAGCTTGTCATCCATTTTCATTTCGGCCAGCACTTCACTCCCGTTTTTTCTAGGTAAGTTAAGATCCAGCAACACTACATCAGGCGTAGGAGCATTTTTATAGGCATCGATCTTCCGCACGAATTTCATAGCTTCTACACCATCGCCCACCACATGCAGGTTAACCTTGATCTTGCCTTCTTCCATAGCTTCTTTGGTGAGCGCTACATCATCGGGGCTATCTTCTACGAGTAAGACTTCAATCGGTAATGTGTTCATGTTCAATAGTATTTATAGGTTTTGGTTAATTGGTAGGTTAAAGTTAAAGTTGCTGCCTTTGCCGGGTTCGCTCTCCACCCAAATACTCCCTCCATGTCGTTCCACGATCTTTTTACAGATGGCTAATCCGATGCCGGTTCCTTTATAATGCTCCCGGCTATGGAGCCTTTGGAAAACTGTGAAGATCCGGTCGTGGAATTCTTTTTCTATCCCTATCCCATTGTCCTGTACCGTAAATTTTATAAGGTTCCCCTGTTTTTTAGCTGATATGTTAACGATTGGCCGCTGGTCTTTTTGGCGAAATTTTATCGCATTTTCAATCAGGTTTTGCATTAGTTGTTTCATCTGTGTCGGATCTGCAAGGATCTTTGGAAGCTTTTCGAATGAAACTGTGGCACCCGATTCTACCATCATTAAATGCAGATCTTCTTTTACCTCTTCAACGATCTGGACCATATCAGTGTCAACAAACTTCCCGCCTCTTGAGTCGACCCGTGAAAACTCGAGGAGGTCGTTGATCAGCACTTTCATTCGATTAGATGCATTGACCGTCCGTTCAATATACTCCTTGCCTTTTTCCTCAAGCTTTTCCCCGTATCGTTTTTTAAGCAGCTCCAAAAAACTCGAGATCACGCGAAGGGGCTCCTGCAGATCATGAGAAGCGATATAAGCAAAATCTTTCAATTCCTTGTTGGCTATTTCCAATTTCCGGTTGCTTTGTTTAAGCGCTTGTTGCGCCTCTTTTTGGTCAGTGATATCCATAAAAGCGCCCATGAACTGGCGCGGTTTTTCCTGTTGGTCTCTTTCAAATACGGCATCCCATGACAAACACCATATCCACCGGCCATCGGCAGTTTTGAACCGGTATTCGATCTTAAAGATCTCCCCATACTTAGCTGTCGCTAATTCCCCCATATGCTCAGCGATCTTGGGCTGGTCCTCCGGATGGAACAAAGCAAAGAATTCTTCCTGGCTCATGGCATTGATATCTTCGAGGGTATAACCGGTTAATTCGGTGTATTGGGTGTTGGTATACACATTGTAGCCCAGGTCCTGATCATAGATATAAATGCCACTCGGCGACAGATCGAGCACTTTCTGCTTAAACGCTTCGCTTTTCTTCAGCTTGTTTTCTGCATTTTTTCTTTCCGTGATATCCCTGACGACTGCACATACCACCATGCCGCTTTCCGTTTCGATCGGGCTGATGGAAATTTCAACCGGGAATTCCTCTCCATTCTTCCGGATGCCGAAAAGGTTAACCTCCTTGCCCATGGGGCGTATTTCAGGAGACTTAAAATAATCGGATCTAAAGAGGTTATGAGACTGATGAAAGCGTTCAGGCATCAGGACTTCAACTTTTTTCCCAAGGATCTCCTGTCTGCTGTATCCGAATACTTTTTCAAACTGATCATTTACTAACTGCAGCTTTCCTTCGCTGTTAACAATCACCATGGCGTCCGGTGCACTTTCCAATAAGGCCTGGAATCTTTTCTCCGCTTTCTTGAGGTCGCTGATATCACGCCAACTGGAGTTGCTTGTTACAATACTCCCGTCTTCATCCATGATGGCTGTTGCCTGAAGGATCACATCCAGTGTATTGCCATCCTTTTTTTTCAGTAAAAGTTCCGTATTGTCTATCTTCCCGGTATCCATAAACGACTGAAAGGCTGTTTTTACCTGGTCCAGGCAATCCGGATGGTACAAATTGAATACTGGCTTGCCGATGATCTCGTCGGTGGAATAGCCCAACTTGGCAGCTACCGTCTGATTACAATTCTTGACGATAGCTTGCTGAGGTTCCACGCTGACAAACATATCGGGTGAATTGTCGTAAAGCAGCCGGTATTTCTTTTCCGATTCGCTGAAGGCGGCTGTCCGTTGCTTCACTTTTTTTTCCAGTTCCAGGTTCCCGGCGCGAAGGGCCTTGTCTTTGGCTTTAATATCATAGATCAGGATAGCCGTTATCCAGATAGCGATTATGGCAAACGATCGGTTGGTGTGCACCACCCATAGCTCGCTGTTGCTCTGAGGGGATAAAAAATAGCCGAATACGATGAGCACGGTAGCTGCCGAAGCGAAGATGATCACGTCTTTTTTCTGTGGCATAAACCACCCCACCAATACCAGCAAGATATACGGAAAGCCGGCCGCAATACCTAAGGGTAGATGGAGATCAATAAAAAAAATGGTCGCTGCCAATGCGGCGGCATAGCCCATCAGTACCGGTCGGTCTTTAGTCTTGAGTTTCCGTTGTCGTTGATTCGTCTTCAACCAGCTTAACGTTGTTATGCCCAGGGAAACGACCATAAATCCTGCTGCCGTATGAAGGGGCATATGGGTCAGGTTACCCCAGCCAGAAGCCGTTTCGTAGCCAACCAGGTATCCCACCAGCGCCGTGAGTCCAAGTCCGAACACCAGGGAACCCATCACCCCACCGGCTTGTTTATGTCTGACCTGACCATAGAGTAGCCATAATCCGACAGATGAAAGGAAAAAGCTTAAAGCGGTATTGGGCGCCATACGCCCGGGAGTCTCAACGGTCATATAATTTTTCATGAAGAGCGCATCCAAACCAATATCTGCCTGGGCTACATACTCGAATAAGGATAACAAACCGATAAGGCCGGCTATACTCCCGGATAATGCACCGAAAAATTTTAAATGGTAGTGATGCCCGAGGATACCGATACCGCAACATAAAAAACCCAGGGCTGTATTATATTGCATAGGCACAAAAAAAGTATGAACCTGGATTAGCCATTCATTGCCGGTGTGCCATCCTGTTAACACCGCTAAGCCCAACAATGT
>JANQFB010000422.1 GCA_028278085.1 Chitinophagales bacterium | reverse complement strand
CAACGATGCCATTGGTCTGATCAACGAACATTCGCCCGATCTTGCCTTCCTGGATATCGAACTGGCCGGGGAAACTGTTTTCGACCTGTTCAATAATTTTGACAAGCACCAATTCGGTGTCATCTTTATTACCGCCTTCGATCAATATGCCGTGAAAGCCTTCCGGTATGCTGCCGTGGATTATCTACTGAAGCCGCTGGCCATCGATCAATTAAAGGAAGCCGTCCAACGGTTCCGGCAAAACCATGAACGCAAAACCGATGCCCGGCTCGAAACACTGTTGGGCAATATGAATACGGCTGAAAAGCAAAATCAAAAGCTTGCCTTACCGTCAAAGGACGGTTATGTCTTTGTACGGATCCGGGATATCATCCGGTTCGAGGGTATCGGTCCCATGACCCATGTATATTTAGCCGACGGCCAGCATCACCAGATCCATAAACATCTCCGGAGTTTTGACGAGCTGCTCAGCGATACCCGTTTTTTCCGCATCCATAAATCCCACCTGGTCAACTTACACCAGGTCAGCAAATACTCCCGCACACCCGGCAATACCGTTACGATGAGCGACGGTTCCGTGGTAGAAATATCCATGCGAAAGCGCGGAGAATTCCGCCGGATGTTGCATAATGTTGACCAGTGACCTTTAGGCGTCCCCATCCTCCTTCGCGAATTTTGGCAATTATTTAACGGTTTCCGGCCCATTTTTAACGCATATCAACTAAACCTCTCATTAGTTGTAGCGTGCCCATCTTCCGACCTAACTTAGTTAGAGCTATTAGAGTTATGAATATCCCGGGGATCTGATCCTGAGATCCGGGATTAATCCTTAAAACCAATTATTAGAATGGGCATCGTGAAATACTTTTCCTTAAGGAGTATCCTTTCTCTGTTGGGTTATTCCTTGCCGGTCGTTTTGTTGCTGAATTCAGCAGATGTACACGCGCAGTTTCAACATGAAGTATGCTTATACGATTATCACAATAATAACTGTAACAGTTTTTCCCAGAATTTCTGTTCTCCCTCGGAAATTTTTTGCCAGGAGGAATATAACATATCCTCGAATTTCAATATCCCCGGTGCAACATCCGTTGATTCCATACGGTTCGACCTCTATTATGTGTGCGGTTACACCACCTGGGATTTTTTACTGAATAATACCTATATCGGAAGTGCGAATGGCGTGGAAGACTGCGATTGCCAGGCCAGCAATACCCAATTCCCGACGACCGTAACTTTTGGCGGCATCGACTCCCTTTTCAATTTCGGCGGTAATAATACCTTAACGGTTATTCCGCAGGGATTCTATTGGTGTGTCCAGGGCATCCAAGCAACCGTGGATTATACGATCAATCCTACCGACACCGTTGATGTTGCCCTCGGAGCATTGATCGATCATCCCTATGCATGCACCAGCTCCCTTCAGGACTTAACCGTCAGGTTAGTGAATTTCGGTATTGATTCGCTTAGTTCGGCCAATATCAACTGGAGCATTTCCCAGGTTCCCCAGCCCACCTTCTCCTGGTCGGGAGCCCTGCCTTCCCTGGGTTATGAAGATGTTACTTTGGGCCAATATATTTTTGACGAACCACAAGCATATGAACTCAGGTTTTGGGCCTCCGAACCCAATGGCAAGAACGATCCGAATCCCGGCAACGATAGCCTGGCATTCCGGGAATTCTATTGCCCCTTATCCGGCGATTACACCATCGGGCCCAACCAGGCGGACTTTGAAACCTTCGGTGAGGCTATCAATACTTTGACTGCCAAGGGTGTATCGGGTCCTGTTAATTTTTATGTGCAGGACGGAACCTATCCCGAACAACTGCTGATCAATCCTTTCCCGGGCAATTCCACCCGCAATCCGGTCCGCTTCGAATCACTCAACGGCGACAGTACCGCAGTGATCCTTACCCATGCGCCTACCGCCTCCCATTTGAATTATGTCGTGAAGTTACACCAGGTCGTTGGGATCGACTTTTCAAAAATAACGATCCAAAATACCCATACCAGCTATGGAAGGGTTATTCATCTGAGCGATGCGGATTCTTGCCAGTTCTATCATAATATCCTGGAAGGAATTTCGGCAACAGGCTATGATGATGAATATGCGGTTGTCTATTCCAGGGGGCCGCTGTATACCTACAGTGAAGAGAATACCTTCATCGGGAACCGGATCTTAAAGGGTAGTTACGGGTTTTTCGAATCCGGAACCACCTTTAAACACAATCAATTGATCGGACAACATCACGCCGGCATTTATCCCACGATCTTAGGACAGCCGGTAATTTCCCACAATACGATCATTCTTGACACGATTACAACACAGGCAAAAGGTATCGTATTTTATGGGTCAACCGTTCGAAGTCCGGTCATTGAAAATAATTATATCTACCTGCCCAGTGGCGGTCATGGTATATACTTCAACAATTTCAACAATTCCATCAACGATACCGGACGGGTAGTTAATAATATGGTCATCGTAGAAGGTGCGCCTGCTAAAACGGGCATCTACTTCGGTAACACCAGTGATTTCGATATTTATTTTAATAATGTATTGATCAGCGGAACAGATCCTGGCTCCAAAGCTATCGACCTGCAATCGGTATCCGGTTTCAATATTCGGAACAATAACTTTGTCAACATGGGTGACGGCCTGGCCTTAAACCAATCAGGCAGTTCCCCCAATACCGGGTTTAACAACTACTATTCCAGCGGCAGCAGCTTAATTTCCTGGGGTAATCAGCTCCTCGATCTTCCGGGACTCCGGCAGATGCATCCGGGTGATAGCAGCTCCGTTTCGGTAGATCCTCAATATGTAAGTACTACCGATCTTCATGTCGGGGCAACGGCCTTGAACCTGGCAGGCACTTCAATACCGGGGATCACCCAGGATTTTGATGGTGACAAAAGGTATACCGTGGCACCGGATATCGGCGCCGATGAATTCTATCCCTATCCGACCGATGCCGGTATCTCCGGGCTCATTTCACCGGCAACGCCCTTTCCTGAAGGTAGTAATGATCTGATTATCGCACTTAACAATGAAGGAACCGCTGATCTGACATCGGTTGACCTGGTTTGGGAACAAAACGGGGTGATCCGGGATACCGTTTCCTGGGCCGGAGATCTGGCTACTGGTGATTCGGCCCATGTTAACCTGGGCACACTCGTCTTAAACATCGGGGATACAGGGAATATCAGGATCTGGACCCGCCTTCCGAATCATACGATCGACCAGGAACCGGCCAACGACACGCTCATCAAAAACAACCTCTTACCAAGTCTTTCCGGGAGCTATACTATCGGCGGTGTTATGCCGGATTTCGTTTCCTTTTCGGCAGCAGTTGCAGCGCTGGAAGGGGGCGTAAGCGGCGCGGTGACATTTGAAGTAAGGGATGGTATCTACCAGGAACAGATCCTGATCAATGCGATTAACGGCGCATCCTGCCAGAACCCGGTGATCTTTCAATCCCAGTCACGCGACAGTTCCAAAGTTACCCTTGAATATGATGCTGTTTCCTGGGCAGATGATTACACGATCCGCCTGGATGGGGCTGACGGCATTAGTTTCCGGCATATGACCATCAAAGCCCTGGATGCTTCCTATGGTACGGTCGTGATCATCCATAACGGGGCCGATTGTAATACTTTCCTGAATAATGAAATGGAGACCAATGCCAGTACCATGATCGTGTCTGTCAGCAATCATCCGGTAGCCAGCACGAATAATGTATTTAAGCATAACCTGTTCCTCAACGGGAATTACGGCATCTATTTCAGAGGAAGCGACAAATACGGGCATATTTTCATTGAGAACAACCGGTTTATCGACCAGTATTGGCGGGGTTTGTCCCTGGAATATTTACATGGGATCTCGGTGCGCTCGAATTATTTCCGTACCAACAGCACCAATTCCAGTCACCGGTCCATTTTGACCTGGCACTGCGATCACCAGGTAGAGATCTCCGGTAATACTATGATGCTTAACAACTCAAGTGCCAATATCAGGATCAAAGATTGTAAAGCTTATTCTTCTGTTCCGAACGATTTTGTGGTCAGCAATAATTTCATTCAGAATTCAGGGTCCAACGCTGATGGGATCGAATGCAGGAGCTCCGACTACATCAAATTCTACAACAATACCATACACATCAACGGAACGAATACAAATACGAGAACCATCGGTATATACAGCGCCAGACTGATCACTCTAACGAATAATATTCTCGCCAATACTGCCGGAGGGTATGCGCTGTATATTTCCGGCGGAAGTTCGCCGGTGAGATCATCCGATCATAATGACCTTTTTGCTACGGGTTCGTCCCTGGTTTATTGGAACGGAGATCATGCAAGCCTGGCCGATTGGCAAGCATATCGAGGTCACGACCTTAATTCCGTTTCGGCAGATCCGAATTTTGCAGGGCCTGAAGATCTCCATGCCGCTTCCTTCGAATTGGATGCTGCTGCCCTTCCGCTGAACGATATTACGGTCGATATAGACCGGGAACCCAGGGATCCTGTAAATCCCGATATCGGAGCCGACGAATTCGACATTTTCGGTTTGGATGTAGGCATCAAGGATATCCCGATAAACGCCGAAGCCGGATTGAACAATGTGGTCGTTTCCCTGGTCAATCATGGGACTGTCCCCCTGACAGCGGTACAGATCGACTGGGAGGTCAACGGAGTGGCACAGTTTCCCTTCCATTGGACGGGTAACCTGGATCGCAAGGATAGCACACACATAAACATCGGGTCTTATTTCTTTGACTATGGCGCTGTATACAGGATCAAAGCCTGGACCGTACAGCCGAATGGCCAGCAGGATCTCGAAGCGGCCAATGATACCGCTGTTTTGGATGATATCAGCGTTCCTTTAGCCGGTACTTACACGATCGGTGGAAGCGGATCGGATTTCAGTTCCCTTACCCATGCGATCAATGCCCTCAACTTTGGTGGGATCAAAGCCAGGGTAACGTTCAATATCAACGACGGCACTTACACGGAACAGGTCAGTCTCGAAGATTTCCCGGGGAATAGCTGCGATTCCACGGTCATCATTCAATCGGCAAGCCTCGACAGTTCCAAAGTCACCATCTCCCATAAGGCCAGTAGTGATAACGACAACTTCGTCATCCAGGTCAACGGTGCGGAAGGGATCCTGATCAGGCATTTGACCCTGGAGGCCACCGATACCATTTATGCACGGGTGGTGAATATCAATACCGGATCGAATTGCCTGGAGTTGAGCAACAATTGCCTGAAAAGCACCCCCCGCCTGCAGACATCCAGCGGCAAAGGCAATATTGTCAACAGTGTCAATTCCAGCGAGAATGTTTTTAAAAATAACCGGCTGAAGGATGGCGACCGGGGTTTTTACCTGTATAGCAATGGTAGCGGTTTGGTTGTCGAAAATAATATCATCGAAGGTCCATTCTACGATGGTATGAGACTCGACTGGCAAGGCGGCTTTTTCATCCGGAACAATATCATTACCGACAGCGCTCAGCAGTTATTTTCAGGCATCAGGTTAGAGAATTGCAACAACGGATTTGATATAGAAGGCAATTGGATCAAGCTTCAGCAAGGGGGCCGGGGCATTTATATGAAAAAGGCTAATAAGGTCTATACCAACGTTTACCGGGGCTTGATCGCCAACAACTTTATCAGTATAGGCGGCAATGGCCTGGCTTATGGGATGTATACGGAATCCACCTATAACCTGGAGATCTACCACAATAATATTCATGTTTACTCCAATGCCGTCAGTCAGAGCATAGCCCTGCTGAATTATTCGGCGGGAATGGACCTCAGAAATAATGTGTTGGCCAATACCGGGGGAGGTTATGTGATCTACGAAGGATGGAGCAACTCGAATATCGGGATATCCGATTACAACGATCTTTATTCCAATGGAAGCAACCTGGCTTACTATAATGGTTATTATCCCGATCTATCTGCCTGGCAAAGCGGAACCGGTTATGATCCGAATTCCGTTTCTGTCAACCCCTTGTTCCATAACAACCTCGATCTCCATGTCAAAAGCAACCAACTGGATCAATCCGGAACGCCGTTATCGGCTGTACCATTGGATTTTGACGGTGAAACGAGGAATAGCCTTAACCCGGATATCGGCGCCGACGAGTTTATCCCACCCGCTTCCATTGATGCAGGCGTTACTTTCATTTACACCCCCAGTATTCCCGTAACTCCCGATACACATGACATTCAAGTAAGAGTGAAAAACTTTGGGACCACGGCCATTACTCAGCTATCCGTGGATTGGACCATCAACAATATTCCCCAACCCAGGTTCGAGTGGACCGGTAACCTCGCCACCTCGGATACTATGGTATTACCGATCGGGGAACTGGTGCTGAGCGGTATCAATAGCTATGATATCAAAGCATGGATCCTTCAGCCCAATGGCGTAGCGGATACATTGAACAGCAACGATACCTCGGAAGTGTTCAATATCATCGCTGCATTGGACGGGCCTTATACCATCGGGGGATCAAACCCTGATTTCAACTCCGTGGCGGAGGCGGTAACTTATTTAAATACTGCCGGAGTTTTGGGAGATGTGGATTTCCTGATCCGTGAAGGTTTTTATGATGATCAGATCAGGATCAAACAATTCGCCGGATCTTCCTGCCAAACGCTGGTAACCTTCCGGCCTGATCCTTCCAATACGGCCCCGGTAGCCATTCGTCATTATACGCCCATCAGTTCCGGTGAACGGTATACACTCCAGTTGGATGGCGCTGACGGGATCATTTTCAGGGATCTTACACTGGTGGCCCTGAATCCAGGCCGCGGCCGGATCACGGATATCCGGAACGGCGCCCATTGCAATCAATTCATCGGCAATATTTTCGACGGGGCTGAATCCCTGCAATCCGCCGGTTCAGGAGAGCTGATCTATTCTCCGGGAACGAGGGATATGGACAATATCATCAAAAACAATCAATTCAACGATGGCCACTACGGCATCTTATTCGACGGAGCCCCCGGTTGTACGGGAACCGTTATTGACAACAATGTTTTCACCGATCAATACTATGGGGCCATTTCCGTGGAAGAACAGGTATCCGTCCATATACGATCGAATCATATCACCACCGAAACCATCGACTATTATACCGCCATTCATTTAAAAGATTGCGATGATTCGATCCGAATAGCTGACAATAGCATCATCGCCACAACAGCCAATGGAAAAGGTATCCGGTTGGAAAGTTGCCAGGGAGCCCCGGCCAAACCGGGCATGATCGTTAACAATATGGCTGCCATCGGCACTAATCCACAGGCATGGTACGGCAGTTATTACCATTATTCCGCTTTCGGCATCTGGATCGACGAATCGGCCTACCAGGAATGCTATTTCAACAATGTCAACATGGTGGATGCTACGGCTGGCTCAGGAGCTGCCTTTTTGGTTAAAGAGGGTACGAACATAACCTGGGCGAACAACATTTGGGTCAATTCAAGCGGGAGTCTGGCTGCCAGGATCATTCCCGGAACAAACGCCAATTATTCCGGCGATCATAACTGCCTCTATACTTCCGGCCAGGTCCTGGCATATGATGGTACGGCCTCCTATAATGATCTATCCGGCTGGCAATCCGCTACCGGCTTCGATGCCAATTCTATCCTGTTGTATCCCTTCTTTTATGCACCGGATGATCTTCATATTTATAAAGACGATCTGAAGGGCATCGGCACACCCATCTCCGGCATTACACATGATTTCGACGGAGATCCCCGGGATCCCGATCACCCGGATATCGGGGCGGATGAGTTTACCCCTATCCTAACTTATGATGCAGGGGTTACATTCATCCATACCCCGGTCATTCCTATTACGCCGGATACCAATGATCTGTATGTTACCCTGAAAAACTTCGGTACCGAAGCTATTACACAACTATCCATCGATTGGACGATCAACAATACTCCCCAGCCAAGGGTAAACTGGACAGGGAATATGGGAACTTTCGATAGTGTGATGATACCGCTTGGAAGTTTGGTACCCGGCGGACTAACCCGCTATGCTATTACGGCATGGACTTTCCGGCCGAATGGCAGGAATGACTCTTTGAACAACAACGACACCGCCAAAGCCCTTAATCTGCTGGCCGGGCTCGAAGGTCCCTATACCATCGGGGGTTCCAGCCCTGATTTCACTAATCTCAACCAGGCTGTTACCCATTTACACGATGCCGGTATCCTGGGAGATGTGGATTTCTTTATCCGGGAAGGCACTTATGACGAACAAATAAGGATCGCGGAAATTGCCGGATCATCCTGCGATAACCGCATCACTTTTCAACCTGACCCTTCCAATACCTTTCCGGTAGCCATCCGCCATTATGTCGGCCTGAGGTCGCCTCGGAAATATACCATACAGCTCGACGGTGCCGATGGCATTACATTCAAAGACCTTACCATTGTCGCCCTGAACCCGGGACGGGGACGGATCATGGATATTAGGAACGGTGCACATTGCAACCGGGTACTGAACAACAAATTCGAAGGCGTCGAATCGATCCTTTCATCCGGCTCCGGAGAGCTACTTTATTCTCCCGGCACCACCGACACCGCCAATATTATTAGCCATAATCACTTCAATAAAGGTTACTATGGTATCATGTTCGACGGAGGAGCCAACTGCACCGGCACCCGGATCGAAGGTAACCGGTTTACTAACCAGTACAGTGGTGCCATTGCCCTGGAAGAGCAAGTGGCCGTGAAAGTAATTGCCAATACCATCACAACGGCTACCACCAATTATTATACCGGCATTCACCTTGACAATTGCCATGATTCGATAGCGGTATCGAAAAACAAGATCGTCGCGGGTCAGGCAAATGGTAAAGGCATATGGCTGGAACAATGCATGGGTACTACCAATCATCCCGGAAAAGTGATCAATAATATGGCATCTATCGGTACCAATTCACAAACATGGTATGGCAGCTTTTATAATTATTCCACCTTCGGGATCCGCATAGATGGTTCACAGCATCAGCAGTGCTATTTCAACAATGTGAATATGGTGTATTCGCCAACCGCCTCCGGGGCAGCATTCCTGGTAAAAGATGGTAGCGGTATCACCTGGGCCAATAATATTTGGGCCAATTTTAACGGGACTCACGCCACCATGGTCCATCCCGGGGCGAATTCGACCTACTCCGCGGATTATAATTGTTTGTATACCACCGGAGCGAACCTGGCCCAATACGGTTCCAACCACTACCCTGACCTGGCCGGATGGCAAAGCGCCGTCACCTTAGATGCCAACACTCTTTCCATCGATCCTTTGTATTTCGAGCCGGACGACCTTCACGTTTATGAAATTGCCCTGGAAGGGAAAGGCACACCTATTGCGGGTATTTCAGATGATATCGATGGTGAACAACGAAATACCACTACTCCGGATATCGGTGCGGATGAATTTACACCCACTACCAATAATGTTGGCGTGTGTGCTATCCTGGATCCGCAATCGGGCTGCGATCTGGGTGATAGCGTTACTGTCCGGATCAAGATCAGGAATTTCGGCTCAGCGGCTCAAACGAACTTCAATGTAGCCTATACCCTGGATAATGGCCCGGCAACCATTGAAAACGTAGATACCCTGGTTATTCCCGGGGGAGCAACGCTTACCTATACCTTCCGGACTAAAGCCGAATTCACCGGTTTCCGCACCTATGCTTTCAACGCTTATACGTTACTTACCGGTGATGAAGATCCGGCCAATGATACCCTACCGGCCATTTATGAGGTCGAGCATGCCGGCCCGTTGCCAATGGTTAGCAACCTGCTACCGGCTGACAGCACGGCTGATCTGCCGGTAACGGTTAATTTTTCCTGGAATCCGGTTACCAATGCCAAACATTACGACCTGTTTCTATGGCTGATGGGTCAACCCAAACCTGCGACACCCGTGATGCAGAACAGCAGCGATATCAATTTTGCTTATAGCAACCTCGACTATGGCCAATGGTATCAATGGCAACTGATTGCCAAAAACGGACTATGCGATGATGAGGAATATCCGGTCATGCATTTCAAAACAAGGGATCTGCCCGACCTGGTTGTCGATTCTGTTATCGTTCCCCTGACTACCTTTTCCAACCAGCCGATGAACCTGGAATGGGTGATCAGGAATGACGGTATTGGCAGCACTCCTTCCAATCTTTGGTATGATGGGGTCTGGTTATCGACGGATACCATACTTGTAGAAACGATCGATTTCTTTCTCGGCAGTGTCAACCGGTTAAACACGCTGGATGCCGGGGAAAGTTACCGGCAACAAACCTCCTTAATGATCCCCAGGGGTATGAGCGGAGACTTTTATGTAATTGTCAAAACAAATTATTCGGGTTCGATCCTGGAAGCCAACGACGGGAATAATGCCGCCGTAAGCATCGGAACCGTTGAAGTGCAATTGACTCCTCCGCCCGATCTGCAGGTGGTA
>JANQFB010000411.1 GCA_028278085.1 Chitinophagales bacterium | reverse complement strand
CACCACCTGGGCCCTGCTGCAATCGGAAGGTATTGCCGGTCCCGAGGGCATGGAAATATTCTACAACGTTATTGCCGTTGTGCTGGCCGGCTCTGTTTTGGGTGATCATTGCTCACCGATCTCGGATACTACGATCTTAAGTTCCATGGCCTCGGGCTGCCATCATATCGACCATGTCAGCACACAATTGCCCTATGCCTTATCGGTAGGAACGGTGAGTGTATTGCTGGGAGGATTGTTTGTGCATGTAGGCCTGCCCTTCTACGTGAATTATGCCATCGGTATCGCTTTGGTTTACGGGATTGCCAGGTATGTCGGAAGAAGAGTTTCATAAGCGGGCTCGGTTAATGCCCGGAATATACTGCCAGCGTAAATCCGTATTTTTGAAAAAAGACAAGAAACAAATTGCAGGAAAAAACGTTTTTAAAGTATCTTGACAATGAAAGAATTGAAAGAATCCGAATGAGAATTGTCGTGAATAAGGGGAATGTAACAGATGTCATGATCCAATACGAAACTTTGATCAATAAGAAATGGCTTGCTATCGTCCGCTATGACTGCGCTCATGGATTCTTTCACCGTGATGTTATGACCCCAACGGGGGATAAAGAAAAACAAAGTATCGCCATTGAAAATCTCTCACATGCTTTGCAATATGCAGAACAAGACATCAAAGACAGGTGGAAATTCTACAAACAGCGGTATATTAAAAAGATGAAAAAATGACTAAAGAAGAAATTATTGCGCATAATATTACTTTAACCTTTGACTTCTTAAGACAAGTGGTAAAAGATCCTTCGACAATAGAGGATATAAAAGATAATTCTTTAATAGAGTTTATTGAAAATGACCGACCTTTGCTTGAAACCAAAGCGAATCAAAAGCCTGACAGATATTATAAGGTCCGCCATCAATTCGAAAAGATAGATCCTTTACCAAAAACCGGTAGCTAAACCCTGTGATCGGCGCATCTCTTATGGAGCCGATGGGCCCGAGTAGCCGGGATTTCGGACTACTTCGTTAATCAGTGGTGGACCATAGCTCTCCACTAATCGCACAGATCTCAAGGAATTACCTCACAATCAGGGAACCAGGTCCGGAATTCTGCGATCTGGCCTGGTGTAAAGTGATTGCCGCTCAGGATCAAGACTTTAAGGTGAGTCAATTGCTTTAGGTACGGTGGCAATGCCTTCAATTCATTGTAGCTCACATCCAATGTTTTCAGTTTAACCAGCTTGCTGATCGCCTCCGGTAAAACCGACAAACGATTGCTTTTCAAATTCAGGTATTCCAGGTTTTGCAAATCCTCCAGGCCTGCCGGCAGCTCCTCTATTTCGCAGGCCGTCAGGCTTAGGGTGCTGATTTGCGTTAACCCATACAGCGCCCCCGGGGAATCGATAGCCATCCGGTGGATTGAAAATTTTCGAAGTTCCGGTAAGCGGCTGAGCTGATGAATGGCATCACCCAGGTCCAGGTCAGGATTATGCTGCAGCCCTATCTCTTTTAAGTGTTTCAGGTTGGAAAGACTTGGGGGGAGCTTTTCCAGGCGATTATCGATCAAGGACAAGTATTCCAGTTGGCTGCCCGGCAAAAATTGGTCGGGCAATTCACGGAGCTGGTTTTGATTTAACTGCAGCGTGGTCAGCGCCGGCATACGGCAAATACAATCCGGCAGGCTGGTCAATGCGTTATCCGTCAGCTTCAATACTTTCAGCTTATTCAGGGAACAGATCTTTTCCCAATCGAAGTTTTCCGGGTCTTTAACGGACCGCCATAAATTCAATTCTTCCAGTTGTTGCAAGCGATCAAAGTTCGGGGAAAGCTCCTGCAATGGGTTCCAGTCCAATCTCAGTTTTTTAAGGTTTTTCAATTCCCCGATCTCCTCCGGCACTTTGGTGAACCGGTTCCCTCCCATATCCAGCACTTCCAAGGCCTGTAATCGGGCGAAAGATCCGGGCAGACCGGTCAGCAGGTTATCACCGATGCCCAATACTTCCAGTTGCGTTAGCCGCCCGATCTTCTCCGGGATCGAATCCAATTGGTAAGCCCGCAGGTCAAGGCCTTTCAAGGCGGTTAAGCGGAAGAGCATGGCAAAGGCTTCATCGAAATTATAATTGAGGTATTGGGTGATAAATGCCGATTGCTGAGCGGGAATACCCGGCCGTTCATCCATGGGTCCATCGGCTTCGATATCTATATATTTACGCATTTCCACCGAGGAGGCGATCACATCTTCCAGCTCTCCGATCTCCATTTTCCGGATGATCTTGACATTAACCGTCGAGTCTTCTTCTTCCAGCAGTGTTTTCATCAACTCATCATAGATATCTTTCGGGATCATAGGCGAATCCTTGTACGAAATGATGAATTCGACCCGCCTGTTTTCCGCCCTGCTTTCCGGGCTGTATACTTCCGTTTTCGGCATGGAACTGCCGAATCCCATAGAGCTGACCCGCGCCGAATCCACCCCATGCCAGATGAGAAAACGGGCGACCTCCTCAGCCCGCTGTTCGGAGAGGCGAAGATTATAGTTTTCCTGGCCTATATCATCTGTGTGGCCGCGCAGCTCGATGGTTAGCTCCGGATATCGCTGAAGGAAGAGTGCCAACTGTTCCAGCTCCTGGTAATGATCCTTGAGTACCGCCCACTCATCGGTTTCATAAACCAGGCTTTTAAAACTATGAATGGTTGCCTTGGTGGTAGTCCGGGGAAGGCTTTTTCCGGTGCTG
>JANQFB010000376.1 GCA_028278085.1 Chitinophagales bacterium | reverse complement strand
CGTACCTTGGCGAAGTCCTTTAAATATTTGGCGGCAGCCATGGCAAAGCTGGGGTATGGATTTATGCTCCTGATCCTCCAGGTTAACCTGAGCCATGCGGAACTGCTGTACTTCAAAGCTATTTCGGAGCCGGACAAAGTTGTTTTGGAATGGGCTACCGGGGCGGAGGTCAATAGTGATTTTTTTGCCCTTCAGCGTTCTTCCGATGCCATTGACTTTGAAGATGTAAAGGTCGTCCGAGGGGCAGGTAACAGTAGTGCCGAAGTGGGCTACATGGCCGTTGATGAAAAACCCGTGGATGAAGCGATTTATTACCGGCTGAAACAAGCGGATAAATCCGGGAACATCGAATACTCGGAACTAATAATGGTTCAGCCTTATCATATGAATTTTTACCACCAGGTATATCCCAATCCGGTAAAGGAAAAGCTTTTTATTCGCCTGGCTCCCGACAGGACCAAGTCGGTAACCATCAGTGTTTTCGATCAATACGGGAAGTTGCATGCCAAGGCCACAAAGTGGGGCTTTCAGCCGGGGTCCGGCCACCTGCAGGTAAATATGGAAGATTACCAAAAGGGAGTTTATTATGTTAAGATCGAAGATGGTGTGGAAGTGGAAACGCATAAATTGGTGAAACGGCAATGATCGCCGCATACCGGCTATTCTTGCCTGATGTGTAGGGATTGAACTTTTCCACGGAAGTAATAGCTCCCAGGCCGGTCGGTTTTGCCGACCGGCTTTTTTTGTGTTGGCTTTTCCCGTCATGAAGTCATTTGCAGAAGGCTGTACATTCTGCCCTAAAAGCTATAAATTGAAGTGTGAAAACGAGATTTTGGAAAAGCCTGTACGGGCTTTTGTTGGTTTTGTCATCACCATCATCCGGGGCAACGGAAATAGATAGCTTGCGACGCCTGATCCCTGCCCTGCCCGATAGCGAGAAGACTTTTCTGTATGGGGACCTCTGCTGGGCATTCAAGCCCGTCAGCATGGATTCCGCCCTATATTATGCCCGGAAAGCCGTTGCCTTCTCCACTAAAAGATCGCTCAAACGGGGTATGGCCCAAGCCTATAGTGATCTGGCCAGCGTTTATTTTCATTTGGGAGAGCTCGACACCGCCGCAAAATATTATGAATATTCGCTGGAACGGTGGCAAAAACTGAACGACACCGCTAAGATCGGGGCTTCCTATCTGAACCTTGGCGCCGTAAAGAACGATATCGGCGATACGGATCGATCCATTGAATACAATTTCAAGGCGCTGAAGATCTATGAATCCTTGGGTAACCCGAAAATTCAGGTATTGATCTTGAACAATATGGGGAACAGCTACCGGCAAAATATCGATTTTGTCAATGCCAGGAAATATTACGAAGAAGCGGTGGCATTGGCCAATCGTTCCGGGGATAAACATTCCATGGCGATGGCCATGGGCAATATCGCCCTTATTCACGCTCACCAGGAAGATTATCAAAAAGCGATCGACCTCAACCAAAAAGCCTATGAGATATTCAAGGAAACCCGAGACCAGAATGCGATGCATACGGCTTTGAACAACCTGGGCGCTTATCACCGCAAGCTGGGCGACAACGAAAAAGGGATAGCATACTACAGGAAAGCCCTGGAGATCAGTGAACAGGCCGGCGATAAGCAGGGCCAGGCTAAATACCTGAACAATATCGGCAATGTCTATTCGGAAACAGGCCATTACACCCGTGCTGCGGAATACCATTTTAAAGCCCTTGAGCTTTCGGCTTCCATCGGTGCGAAACTTTACCTGCGGGATGTATACGAAAGTCTGGTCCAACTATACCGGCGGCAAGGTCAATATGAAAAAGCCCTTGACATGCACCGTAAATTCATAGCCGTTAAGGATAGCCTGCTGAATATTGAAAAATCCAGGCTCATTGCGGAAATGCAAACCAAATATGATACGGAGAAAAAAGAAAAGCAAATTGCCGAATTGAACCGCAATAGTACGGTCAAAGCCCTGGAACTGGACCAGGAAAGAAGCCAGAAAAACTACCTGATCGGTGCAGCGGTACTGTTGCTGATCCTGGGTCTTTGGATCCATGCCCGGTATAGGTACCGCCAGGTACTGATCATGGACGAAACCAAATTGAACAGCCAGCGGTTGAAGCTGAATTCGATGATCGAAGGGGAAGAGCAGGAACGAAAACGGATCGCCAAGGATCTGAACAATGGCCTGGGTGGAATGCTCGCAACGATCAGGAAAGCGATGATCGAATTGGAAAAAAAAGCTAGTTCCTCATCCTCGGGTAAATCGGAACGGTTTTCCAAAACCAGGCAACTCATCAATGATGCCGGGTCCGAATTGCAGCACATCACCCAAAACATGTTGCCGGATGTATTGATATCGGAAGGTTTATCGACCTCCCTGCAAAAAGTCCTGGACAACATCTCATCCCTGAAAACGGAATTGGAAACGCAAGGGAAGCCTTACCGGTTGGATGAAACCATAGAGATCACTATGTATAGGGTATTACAGGAAGTGCTGAATAATTGCCTCAAACATTCAAAGGCCTCCTGGCTTAGCGTGAAGCTGATCTTTCATCAAAACGAGTTCATCGCCGAGGTGAGGGATAATGGCGTAGGCTTCGATCCCCTGGCTTTGGAAAATGAAGGCCTGGGGCTCAAGAATATCCGGTCCAGGATCCATTTTATCGGCGGCCGTGTGCAATTGGTCAGCCAGCCGGAGGAGGGCACCACTGTTATCCTTAAAGTTCCGGTTACGCCATTAGCAAATGAAACATAAATGACCGGTCTGAACAATATAATACCCTCAATGATGGAAGTTTACAGGCTTCGGGTATATGGCAGCTTGTTGATGGTTCTTTTAGCCGGTATTCGGCCATTATCCGCCGGTCCGGTGGTCGATAGCCTCCGGCAGGCCTTGGTAACAACTTCGGGTGCTGACGATAGCATCGGAATATTGAACCAAATAGCCGTTGAATTCAACCGTTCGGATTTCGATTCGGTGAAGTATTATGCCCAACAGGCCCTGGCGATCGCAGAAGCTCACGGGGACACCGGAAAGGCTGCCCGCAGCCATCTGATCTTTGGGGTGGCCACTTATTTTCAAGGTAACCACCAGGACGCCCTGGACCATTATTTAGTGGGTTTGCAAGGCTTCGAAGCCGTCAACGACAGCATCGGGATCATCGGGGCCTCCAACCACCTGGGCACCTTGTACAAAAAGTACAAGAATTACGAAAAGGCCCTGGAGCACTTCCGCAGAGGCCTGCAGATCAGCGAGTCCATAGAGCTCAGTGATGGCATAGCCGATTGCCTGAACAATATCGGGATGGTTTACGAGCAGATGGAGGAATATGAACTGGCCATGCAGCATTATGTGAGATCATTACATATTAAAGAAGAGATCGGTGACCGGATCGGCATTACCTATAATCAAAATAATATTGCCGCGGTCCTGGCGGAAATGGGTCAGTTCGACGAAGCCCTGGAACAGTTACATATGGCCCTGGAAAGCCGGCGTTCAATCGGCAGCCGGCAGTCAATTGCCATCAACCTCAATAACATCGGGGAAGTATATTATAAACAAGGCAAACCGGATTCCGCGCTTCACTATTTCCGGGAAAGTCTGAAGATCTCCGAGAACATAGCCTTTCTTGACCTGGTCAAACACACTTATGAATACCTGTCAAGAACGTATGTACTGCAACGGAATTTCAAAGAGGCTTTCCAGGCGCACCAACAATATGCAGCCGTGAAGGATTCGATCTACAATGAACAGCATACCCGGCAATTGACGGAATTACAAACCAAATATGAAACCCAAAAGAAGGAAAAAGCCATCGCTATCCTGGAAGAAAAAAATGCCGCCGCCGAGTTGAACCTGCACCGGGAACGTAATCAAAAATCCTATATTGCCGCAGGAGGTTTACTGTTGCTGCTCCTGGGACTGCTGGGCCATAACCGGTACCGGCAGCAGCAGAAACATCAATTGGCCCTGGAGGAAATGAGGCAACAGCAAGTCCGCTTAAATGCCATCATCCGGGGGGAAGAAAAGGAACGGAAAAGAATGGCCGAAGAATTGCATGACGGGCTCGGTCAGATGCTGTCAGCCGTTAAATTGAATGTTTCGGGTATGCAATCCTTATTTCACGGGGAAGCCAAACAAACTTTATTCAAACAAACCTTGGAAATGATCGATGGTTCCTGCTCCGAATTGCGCACTATTTCCCATAACATGATGCCATCCGTTTTGATCAAGCTGGGATTGCTACCGGCGTTAAAAGAGTTTATCGCCAAAAACAACACCCCGGAGCTGGAAATTCACCTGGAAGCGATCGGTTTGGAAAAACGGCCCGACGAATGGATTGAAATTACCTTATACCGGATCATCCAGGAAATTATCGAGAATATTATCAGGCATGCACAGGCAAGCGAAGCGATTATTCAGGTTTTTGCCGATGACACGGAAATTTCAGTGATGATAGAAGACAATGGGGTCGGTTTTGACCAGGTAAACAGGGATAATCCTCAACGGGGGCTGAAAAATATCCAATCCAGGGTGGAATTCCTGAAAGGAAGCCTTGAAATTGATTCCACGCCGGGCCAGGGAACCACTATCACCATCAGTATTCCGGCCGGCCGGGAGTTATCGTCCGGCCAAAAGTTAGTAACTTTAGGGTAGTCATGAGTGAAGTAACCATAAAAGTCCTGATCGCGGAAGATCACCAGATCATGATCGACGGGATCCGATCACTGCTTGCGGATGAAAATAGCATACAAATAGTGGCTGCAGCCAATAATGGCCGGGAGGCGCTCGATAAGCTGGCCGAAAACCCGGTCGATGTCGTTATCGCAGATGTCAATATGCCGGAGATGTCCGGTATCGAGCTGACGAGGGCTATTGCAGCAAAATATCCGCAGATCAGGGTTTTGGTATTGACCATGTATAACGATCAGGAGATCATCACCGAGATCCTGAATGCCGGCGCTGCCGGCTATATCCTGAAAAATACCGGACAGGAAGAGTTTGTCGATGCCATCCGGACGGTTGCCGGTGGCGGGAGCTATTTCAGTGATGAAGTAACGCATACGATGTTACAGAGCTTTCAGGCGAAGGCCAAAGAACCCGAAACCGAGGAAGATAACAGACCACCGCTGACCAAACGTGAAAAGGAAATTGTCCGCTTGATCGCCCAGGAAAACTCAAGCGCTGAAATTGCTGAAAAACTGTTCATCAGTCAAAGAACGGTTGAAACGCACCGAAAGCACATCATCAAAAAAGTGGGGATCAAAAATGTTGCCGGCCTGGTTAAATATGCTATCGAACAGAAATTATTGGATTAACCCACACGCTGGAAAGTAACGTTATTTCGATCAATCAAATTCTCCGTTCAACAATATTATAAACCTCTTTAGAGTTATTATACAGTATCGTGCAGCATGGAAACGGTCTAATGGCCGTGCCGCTTTGATCAGGTAAACTATAATCATCATGCGTTGCTGCTTATTGACCGGTCGCACCCTTTTGCCCATCCTATACCTTAGTTTGTTTATTGCGGGAGCAAGCTTTGCCCATACCACTTTCCAGCGTACCTATATCGACGGGATCGGGTTTGATGCTATCGAAACAGCGCACGACAAGTATATGATCCTGGGGCAGGATGCCGGTGGAATTGTTCTGCTGAAGGTCAATGTTTACGGGGATACGGTCTGGACACGGAATTTCAGCCATCCCGATACGGCTATTAAGTGGTCCGGCAACGCGCTTTTCCTGACCGTAGATAGTGGTTTTGTGATCGCGGGAAGCGAAGACAGTCTTCAAACAGGCGGTGCAGATATGCTGTTGCTGAAAACAGATTCCGCGGGCCAGATGCAATGGGTGCGCACCTACGGGGCCGCCGGTGATGCAATTGCCTATGACGTGGTCCAGGATGCTTCCAATGGATATGTAATTGCCGGAAGAACAAGCGGTGCCGGAGAAAGTGATCTGTATATCGTCAGAACAGATACAGCCGGCGATACGGTCTGGACACGGACCTATGGTGATGCCGGTCTGGAATATGGTAAATCCATCGTGCTTTCGCCACGCCAAACGTTTACCGTGCTGGCGAATACCAACAGCTTTGGCCAGGGTTCCATGGATGCCTGGCTGCTGCGGATGGATTTGAACGGAGGAGTGGAGTGGTCCCATACCTTCGGGGCCGATTCCATGGATTTCGGCATGGACCTGGTACTGACCAGGGATTCCGGGTATGCCTTTACGGGTTATACCTACAACCGGAGTGCAGGGATCTATAATAGCTGGCTGGTCAGAACAGATCGGAACGGGGATACCCTTTGGACCCGAACCTATCATCCGGGCTATGAGCAAAAGTTATACGGCTTATTCCAATCCGCCGACCGGGGATTTGTGGTCGGAGGACATCGAATGGAAACCAATGGCCCCGATTTCGACCAGAGTATATATGTGTCGAGAGTGGATCTCCATGGCGACACTGTCTGGACCCGGATCATCAACGAAAGTCCGCAGCCAAACGTGGAGCAGTTGGTGCATTCGGCCTTTCAAACGACAGATGGCGGTTTTTTGTTTGCCGGCACCTACGGAGAAGCAATATACTTGTTGAAAACCAATGGCAATGGCCACAGCCCGGCTTTGAACGATACCGCCGAATCGATCGTACCGGAGGCGCCGACCATGTTGGAAGCCTCTTTGTTATCCGGCGAGCCGGGCCAATTTATCATCGAACTCGAATGGCAGGATAATTCGAACGACGAAACCGGTTTTTTGATCAAACGATTGAATGATACGATACCCATCCTGGAAACCATCGATACCATTCCCGCCGATAGCACCCGGTATTATGATACGGTCAGCCTCAACGATAAAACCTATACCTACCGGCTGGTAGCCTTCAACAACGTGGGAAATTCCACCTACTCCAACCTGGCAACGGTTACAACCGGTATCACCGGTATGGAAATGGATCCGCCCGGAGGAGAAAGGATAGATGTTTTCCCCAATCCCCTGAGTGAACCGCTGTTGCATATCCGGGTGGAAGGTATGGTAACCGATAATCCCCTCGAGCTCGTGATCATCAACCTTACGGGTCAGGCCATGCTGAAGATCCGGGTGGCCCCAAATGACCATGTCACCATCCCGACGTTCGGTTGGCCTTCCGGGCTGTATTTCTACTCCCTCAACGCTTCAGGGGATGTAAAAGCTTCCGGAAAGATCCTGGTGCATTGATCCTGTTTTCTTCGCTGGTTCTGTCCTGGTAATCGGCGGCTCTTCAATATCCCCTCAATAACATACCGATTATTAGGTATATCAAATACCCGTTCCTACGTATTTTCTGCCGACTTCCCTGGCCATACCTTTGAACCAACCTAAAGCAAACAGCTATGAAAAATACCGGGTTAACGGCCAGGGAAAAGCAAATACTGACACTCATCGTGGAAGAATATTCCAGTGTGGAGATCAGTGAAAAGCTCGACATCAGTTTGCGAACAGTGGAAACGCACCGGAAAAATATTATCAAAAAAACCGGCGCCCGCAACATTGTCAGCCTGGTCAAATATGCTTTACGCCACAAGTTATATACCGACGACTAGGTATAAGAAAATACCGACTGAAACGGATAGCCCGCCGGCAGGCTGAGATCTAATTTTGCCGACATAAGGATTTATAAACCGAATAAACCGAAAGCAATGAAAAAGACAATTACCAAAGCATTTACGCTGGCCTTGATAGGGGCGGCTCTGTTCGGAGATCAGGTGCTTGCACAACAAAAATTCCAGCAACTCTACGTAGCCGGCTTTTGGGCCGGAGGCGCCGAAGCCCACCAACTGGCCGACGATGGCTATATCATTTGCGGGGGATCGGAACAGTTTTTCCTGGTCAGGACCAATAACCTCGGCGATACCCTTTGGCAGAAGATCTATGGTGGTCCCACCCATAATGAATATGCCTATACGGTCCGGGAAACGGCTTCGGACGGATTTATTGTCGGAGGCGACAAAACCGAACTGATCACCGGCAGGAGAGATATTTGGTTGATGGGCGTCGATTCCCTGGGCGATACGCTGTGGACTAAAACTTATGGTGATACCATGAACGATGTCCGGTGTATTTCCATGATCAACACGAACGACGGTGGATATGCTTTGATCGGTTCTCACTGGTCCATTCCGGATGCCCAAACAGATGTTTACCTGGTAAAGCTGGATGCCAACGGCGATACAAGCTGGACCCGGAAATACGGGGATAATGGCGGTACCGATGAAGG
>JANQFB010000296.1 GCA_028278085.1 Chitinophagales bacterium | reverse complement strand
GATAACCCCCCCTTTAACCAGGTGATCAGAAAAGGGCTGATCACCCTGGACAGAATGTTCTGCTATTTATGTCTCCGGGATTATAAGAACGGCTACATCAATGCGCAGAAGTGCTTGGGTTATTTTATCCCCGGCAGCAATAACTGGTTTATTTTCCTGGAGTCTTATTTCCTGCTGTGCATGCAGACCGGCAACTATAAAAAAGCCTATGAGATCTTCAATATGGTGAATAAACATCCCAGGGCCGGCAAACCTTTTCCGGTTCGCATGGAAAAATGGAAGATCTATGAAGCCTACCTGCATTTTATCATGGAGCTCAATCCCGATGAAATGTTCCCGGAATCCTTGTATCCTGAACGCAAATTCCAGGTATGGCAGATCCTGCGTGTAGTTCCCGAATATTCCAAGGATAAAAGAGGCTATAATGTGATGATCCTTATCGTCCAGATCCTTTTCTTGCTGATCCGTAAGGATTTTGACCAGATCATCAGCAAGGCCGAGGCGCTGAAGACCTATACCAGCAGGCATTTAAAAAAGGATGAAGCTTACCGGAGTAATTGCTTTATCAAGATGTTGTTGGTCATGGAAAAAAAGTCATTCGATTATGAATTGACCAGGCGGCTGACCCACAAATACTATGAAAAGCTGACCAATCATCAAATGACAAACGATCTTTCCGCTTCTATCATGGAGGTGATCCCTTATGAAAGGCTTTGGGAATATATCCTGGAAGAATTAAGGATATCGGAAGAGGCACATTGAAAGCGCCTGACAGAAAGGCCGGCAAAAAAATATGCAGGAACCCCACACTTTGCAAGGCTCCTGCACCCCTCTATGCAAAATCTTTATTTCAGAATACCGACACTGAATCCCCCTGTGGGCAAAATGCCCGAATAGTCCAGGGCTTTCCAGTCGTTAAACCGGGTAAAATGCTTCTCGTCGGTATATTTACTCAGTCTCAAGCCGGCGCCTGCAAAAACATCGATACTGATCGAATTTTTCAGCAAACCCCACCGTTTGCCAATGAACACGCCGCTTTGATAGATGTCCAATCCCCTGATGTGTACATCCTCGCTAACCCAGGTAGGTGTTATAATATTGACTTTCCGATACTTTAAGAATCCGCCTGCATATAAACCTGTTAGGGTCGTGTGTTTGTACCGCAGATAATGTCTTGCCTGGAGTCCTGCCGAAAAGCCGGTTAGCATTTCCGGTGTATACCAGAAGCCTCCAAAAGATAGATCCGTATTTTCAAGATAAGTTCTGGCAATGCCTCGTTTGCTGGCATAGGTGCCGGAAGCTTCAAGTCTCAAGGAAAAAGAAGGATTGACCTTGAGGTCATAATGAAGGGTCATGGTGCCTTTATACAGGTTAACCAGCTCCAATTCAATGGCATGATGAATGGAATCTGTGGTTGCGAAAAGGCTTGTGCCGCCATTGCAGCAGAGTGCCAAAAAGATAATGAGGAAGATCTGTTTGTGGGTTTTATACATTTTTTTCATAGTGGGTAGATAGTTTAGTTTATAGAGATTGTATAGGATTAATAGACCAGGCTGTTTCAGGCTTCCGGATTTTGGTAAAAATCGAATTGTACGAAATGAGAGGGGGTATATCGGATAATGGCGCCATTGGAAACAGCCGATACGAATTTCTCTTCGAATACATAACCGTTATCCGACCGCTCGATCCGGATCCGGTGCGTGCCGGGTTGCAGATCGATGTCAAAATAGCAGTAGTTCGGCGACAATAAATGCTTGTAAAAAATTTGGTTGACCACCGTTTTTCCGTCAATCATCACTTTCAGGGCAATCTTTTCCGTTTCTTCGTTATTATTGGCGATAAATAACGTCGTATTTCCTTTCAGGGCTGCCGGGTTCTTCAGGTTAACCAGGCGGCCGCTTCGTTTTTCGGAAGTTATTTTGGCAGTGTTTGAAATCATAAGGGCTAGGTTTTGTCGTTCACTATTATGACCCCTTGCGGGTTGATGGCGTTGCAAAAAGTTCGATTTTTTTTTAAAAAATTTAAAATAGGTACCGGCTAACCTGTATTGGATCGATAAGAAGTAAGCACCTCAGGTGGATGTTTCCGCTTGCGGGATCTTTGTTGGAGCCGGCCAGGTAAAGCCTGTAAAAAGAGAATGCTGAAGTTTTACGCTACGAAAAACTTCAGCATTACGCTACGGGTGTATCTTGAATATCCTCCGGCCACGGGTGAGGCGGGAAGGCTACTTGTCTTTAAAAATGATAACGCAGGCCGGTGTTCAGCCCTACGGAGTAAGGCTTGCCCTGGATATATCCCGGATGGGTGATTGATCTAATGGCCCGGGTATAAGAGGGCTCCAGGTTCAGCCCAAGCTTCTTACTCAGCGAAAATTCCATTCCGGCGCTAACGATCATACTGTAATTGACCGATTTGAAGGGATAATCCTGCCCTTGGGTAACAAACTTGCCGGCTTCTTGTTCGTGGTCGTAGTGGGTAACGATGGTATTTTTCCGGAAAAAATTGACGGAAGCCCCTCCGCTGAAGTATATCTTGGTTTTTTTGTGATGCAGGTTATACTGCAGGACTAAGGGAACATCGTAATACAAATATTTATAATTGACCCTTAGGTCATTGCCGGCAGGGTCTTCATATTCCAGGGAGGTAACTTTGGGTTGATTACGGCCGCCTTTGATATTTTGTATATTGGTAACCGACTCATCGGCAGCGGCGTAAATATTATCGGCTTCTACACCGGATACCGTATAACCCTGCTGGTCGCGTTCATAATTAACCCCTATCCCGGAAACGTTCGTTACGACGGCGGTTGAATTTTCACCCCTTTCCGCCATGAGGAAGCCGGATCTTATTTCCCACCGGACATTAAAAGCGTAACCCACCTCAAAGCCACCGGTAAATGCGAGTTTCGGTTTGGTAATGGCCTGGTATTGCTTGGCATACTGATCCAGCAATCCGCCACCGGAGGATTGAGTGGCAACGGAAAAATGTTGTCCTGAAGGTGGAGGCGTATTATCGGCGGAAAAACTTTGATAGGTATAAGCCGGAGCCACCACCGAACTGACCCAAAACCCGGCATACACCGGTTCGGCAGGTAAGGGATCTTGCAGCTTATCCGGCGTCTGGGGAGCGTTGATACCGGGATCCAGGGCAGGATCGTCGAGGGGCAAGGGGGCTTCGGTCTGGGCAGCT
>JANQFB010000280.1 GCA_028278085.1 Chitinophagales bacterium | reverse complement strand
ACCTGGTAGAGGTCGACGTCGCCGTCATGGTCGTAGTCGGCCCAGGCACCACCGCGGCCGACGGATCCTTCGGCCACACCGGCCGCGACCGCCTCGTCGGTGAAGGTGGGCACCATCCCTTCCGTGGGGTTGCCGTCGCTGAGGAAGAGGTTGTTGGGCTGCCACTCGGGATGGGAGCCGTCCTCGACGAGGCCGTTGCCGACGAAGATGTCCTGCCAGCCGTTGAAAACGATGCCCTGATGAAGCTCCCGGTCGATCAAAGGCAACAGGCTTTTTACAATTGCTGGACCCGGAAGGAAGCCTATATTAAGGCAAAAGGCGGAGGGCTTTCCATGCCACTGGATCAATTTGTCGTTACCCTGGAACCCAATAGCAAAGCCGAACTACTCAAGATCCAATGGGATCCGAAAGATGTGAAACATTGGTGTATGCAGGCCTTTCATTACGGAAAGGATTATACCGGTGCCTCTATTGTTAATAATCCGGAAGCCACATTTAGATTTTACGATTGTGACCGGTCGTCCGTTTTCAACCCGGCTAACCGCAGGCATTAAATTATGCTTTTCAATTCCATCGATTTTGTGGTGTTCCTGCCCATTGTCTTCACCCTCTACTGGTGGATTGGCTCCAATCGCCGGCACGGACAAAATCTTCTGATCGTAGCGGCTAGCTATGTTTTTTACGGATGGTGGGATTGGCGTTTTCTGTCATTGATCCTGTTCAGCACTCTGGTCGATTATCTTGTGGGCAGGGGCCTTGCAAAGGAAGACCGGCCAACCCGAAGAAAGGTTTTGTTGTGGACGAGCATAACCGTTAACCTCGGCTTGCTGGGTTTCTTTAAGTACTATAATTTTTTCGTAGCCAACTTCGTCGAAGCTTTTACATTCTTCGGAGCATCGATCGAACCTTATACCTTACAGATCATTTTACCGGTAGGGATCAGTTTCTACACCTTCCAGACCCTGAGCTATACCATCGATGTCTATAAAAGAAAGATCCAACCCACACCGCTTGAACAGGCCTCTCTATCAGAGACCGGCAAGGATCTTATTGCCTTTGCCGCTTTTGTGAGCTTTTTTCCTCAATTGGTTGCCGGCCCGATCGAGCGGGCTAAAAACCTGCTGCCTCAATTTCAACAAAACCGGCTCTTCGATTATGCCAAAGCTGTCGATGGCATGCGGCAGATCCTATGGGGGGTATTCAAGAAGGTGGTGATTGCCGATAGCTGTGGTGAGTATGTCGACCTGATCTTCCAAAATCCAGGAGATTATGGGGGCAGTACATTATTATTGGGCGCCTTCTTTTTTGCTTTCCAGATCTATGGCGATTTTTCCGGTTACTCCGATATTGCCATAGGCACGGCCCGCCTATTTGGGATCGATCTGATGAAAAACTTTGCGTTTCCCTATTTTTCAAGGGATATTGCGGAATTCTGGCGGCGTTGGCATATTTCCCTGTCTACCTGGTTCAGAGACTATCTTTACATTCCATTGGGCGGCTCCAGGGGAGGACAATGGCTGAAGATCCGGAACACATTTATCATATTTGTGGTCAGTGGTTGCTGGCATGGAGCCAATTGGACCTTTGTGGTTTGGGGCGCCTTGAATGCCATCTATTTTTTACCGCTTCAACTGACCGGCAATAACCGGAAAAATATGGATATCGTTGCCAGGAAACGCAGCTTGCCCTCAGCCAGGGAAATATTGAGTATCCTAATTACTTTTGGATTAACCCTGGTGGCCTGGGTTTTCTTCAGAGCCGAGGATCTCTCGCAGGCATTTGTTTATATGGGCGGGATGTTCAGCGGATCCCTGTTGAGTATACCCGACCTTCCGGATATGGGTAAGGTAGTCGTTACCGGCTTGCTGATCGTATTTTTTACCGGTATGGAATGGCTAGGCCGGGAAGGAGCATTTGCCCTGGAACAAGTCTACCGGATCAGAACAAGGTGGTTCCGGTGGGCGCTTTACGGTTGGCTGATCTTTCTGATCGGCATGTTTATGGAAACCGATGAAACCCCGTTTATTTACTTTCAATTCTGATCATGGTTCAATTCCTTTGTAACTTTTTTGGCTTTTTGGGATTTGCTGGTATGATTTACACGCTGTTGTTGATCGCATGGGCCCATTTGATCCCTGTCAATGCCCTGAAAAAAAATATGCACTATCCTATCGGTTCCTTCGGCCACATGCATTCCAGGATCGCGGAAGCAGAACAGGCACAGCACCTGGATATCCTGTTCCTGGGTTCGTCCCATGCCTACCGGGGCTTTGATCCGAGGATCTTCCGGGAAAACGGTTTTCATACCTTTAATTTCGGCTCTTCCAGTCAAACACCGCTGCAAACCCTGCGGTTGATGGAGCAGTATCTGGACCAACTGGATCCAAAGCTGGTGATCTTCGAAGTTTATCCGTCGATTTTCCAGAATGACGGGGTAGAGTCCTCGCTGGATATTGTCGCCAATGCGCCGGTAACCCCTGAATTGCTCCAAATGGCGGGGTCGGTCAACCATATCAAAACCTATCATACCCTGTTTTATGACCTGTTCCGGGAATTTTTCAACCTGAATGATGGTTTCCGGGAACCTAAGGTAAGGGGAGGGGATACTTACGTCAGCGGGGGATTTGTGGAAACCGCTAAAACCTATAATTATAGCCCGGTAACGGAAAAAATAAAAAGGGATTGGGGCGATCGCGACTGGCAAATAAGGGAGGATCAGTGGCAAGCCTTCCGGGAGATCTTGACGCTGTTCAGGGAGAGAAAGATCGACTATTGGTTGGTACAAACACCGGTAACCCGGGCTGCCTATGACCTTTATCAAAATAATGATTATGTGGATAGCCTTTTCGCTGCCCAGGGGGTGTATTACAATCTAAACAAGGTCTTAACTTTAGATGATCATTCGGATTTTATGGACTACCACCATCTCAACCAGTCAGGCGTTAAGCGTACCAACGAGGCTTTGATCCGCCTGATCCGGGAGAGATCCGCGATCCCTGAATAAATGGGATCATAAAGCTGTGATGAAATAGGCAGGCCAGATCCTCCCAAGGATAGTAAGCATGCAAAAGATCAGATACGTATATATCCTTTCCCAACGTTATTCCGGGTCCACCCTGCTCAGTTTTTTGCTGGGAACCCATCCCCGGATATCGACTATCGGCGAACGAAGGAAATTCTTCAAACATTCCTTTTTGCCGGATGAGGAAAAGATAAGAACCTGTTCCTGCGGCAAGCCCTTCCATCAATGTGAACACTGGAATGCCATCAAGAAAAATTTGTTAGCCCGGATCGATATGGCGGATTATTCCACCAATCCAACCGAGTTCAACCTGTTTGAAAATATCTACCTGAACCGCCTGGCGACAGAAACCTTTAAATGGGCACTGTTGCATAAGCTGCCCTTTTGGCCCTTCCGGAAGAAAATAGCCCGTCTTTGTACCTTCAACCGGATCCTGGTCGAGGAGATCCTGAATATAGACGGAGGATCGGTGTTCCTCGATTCTTCGAAAACGATCGAACATATTCCTTTTCTTTCCCTGATCCCGGAGATAGACCTTCGGGTGATCTGGTTAACCAGGGATCCCCGTGCCCAGGTGAATTCGGCACTGAAATATAATCGATGGTCGGTGCATGAGGCTGCGCAAAACTGGAAGAAGGAGATGGTGAAGAATGCCGAAATACTGGACCGGTTGCAAATAAACCATAGTTTACTGGGTTATGAGCAATTATGCCGGGCACCTGAACAGGAAATGGCCCGTTTGCTGAAGTTTTTGGACCTGGATCCCACGGGCTATTCGCTGAATTTCAGGCAACAAACCCAGCATATCATGGGCAACTATTCCATGCGTTTGGGAAAGGAAGTGAATATCATGGAGCGAACCGAGTGGCGGGATAATCTATCACCCGGGCAGATCCGGGTTATTGAATCGGTTACCCGCGATTATCGAAGCCATTACGCGGAGGGGTAGGCATACATTCGGCTCATTGGATCAAAAACTTTTGATGTTGGGACATCGTTTGGGTGTGCAATTGCAGGATATATATCCCCGGGCTGAATCCGGTGCAATCCACCTCATATTGTTGGGCATTATGGAGCAATTTCCGCTCATAGATCTTTTGACCCATAGCATTGATAATACGAAGCCTGGTTCCGGCAGGAAACTCCTGGCTGTTTTTCAGGTACAGCAAACCATTACCGGGATTGGGAAACACGGATAAGCCATTCGATCGTTCGACGGGATCTTTGGGATAACCCACCCAATCGGCATCATACTGCTTCCATACCGGGCTCGACCAGGCCACATGTCCATCGGCCTGGGTAACTTTAAGATAATAGTAATTCGAGGCAGCCGTATCGGTCAGGTCGACCTGGAAGGATGTTTCCCACTGTTGAGGGTGAAAGCTCATGTATGGGGAGCCGTTCTTGATGATCTCCACTGCGATGATGGAATCTGATCCATACACCCGGGCCTGGAAACTCGAAGTTGGGTTGTTGGATATATATTCGGTTCCCATAGGCATATCGTCTACCGAGAAATCCATGAGGATGCGGGCGCCGGTGGTGGCGTAATTGAAGCGCCTGTCCAGGGCATCGAATATTTCCTCCCGGTTCAAGGCATGTAGCCTCACGCCGGTCATGCCGATGTCTCCCGGTTGGCCGTACTCTTTCCAAAAATACATGTGCTTACCCGGCCGGCCGTGATGATTATCGCTGGCCCCTACAAAGCCGAATTTATAGCCCCGGTTCAAGGCTTCCGTAACAGTTGTTCCGGGAGGGGTGGTTGTATCGGGTAGCTCATAGCGTTTGCCGCTGTGACCAGTGATCTCGCAGTTTTTTTGCACGCCGTCATGATGAAAATCCCAATCCGTGGTAAGGTCTGCCTGTGGTGAAGATGGATGGGCCGCATGGATCAGGCCACTGTCGCTCAACACCAATTTATATAAGGTATCCGGATGCCGGCCATGGATGATCTCGGGCGGGTCGTCGTCCTTAAAGTAGACGCATTTGTGCCCATATGTGGTCGTGGTCCATTCATAGCCATTGATGGTGATAAATTCCCCGGGTTCATTAAAACTATTACCTACCGCTATGCCGATCCGGTAAAGGCTGTCGATGATATAGCTGTGTTCGGTATAGGCCAGGAAATCAAGATTGGCTATGTACTTGCCATAATGGAACAGCTCTTGCGGTGTTCCCACCCCATGTCCGGAAAAATTGGAATGTGTATGCAGATCGCCCCAAAATACTTTGAGGTCCTCTTCACCGACAGCCAATATGGGGTTGCTGATGGTTTGCATGCCGGCCATATCCTCCACAAGGATCCGGTGTACCATTGAATCCCCGATGGTTAGCATAAAGGTGTGCCGGCCACTGTCATCCGGCTGGAAAGTATAAGGTCCGGGAAGATCCGTTTCACCGTCTTTATTGGTCAGCACCACTGTTCCGCTGTAATCGATAACCGGATTGTTGTGCTTGTCCAGGGCCACGATCGTCAAGGGAAATTCCTCACCGACCAGGGGATTGGAGGTCGCGGTAACGGACAATCGCAACACCGGTTCATTGAGATGGTTGAACGGGAATGCGGACATCAATTGGAAATCGCCGCTACCACCGGTATCTATGGCGACATAAAAGTTCCTGATTCCGGAGATCCGGCTCACCCGGAAGCCTTCACCTCCTTCAAAGCGGTTGCCGATATATACGGTCAAGGAATCATCTGCCAGCAGACCCAGGGTATCCATCATGATAGTCAGGGTATAGGCCCGCTTATTGGCAATGCCCGAAAGCGGGTCCTGGGTGGCTTCGGAAAGTTGCCATAAATTCAGGGTATCATACCTGGAGGTGGTCAGATAGATATAATTCCGTTCCGAGGGATCGGTAAATTGTGGCCTGCCCCATTCGGGTGGAAATTGGATCTTCAACGCACCTCCCACCGGCAAACCCGCCGGGCCACAGACATAGGTCATCACAAAATCGGTATCGGTATACACGGTGGAAGTTAATGGCGTCAGGTTAAGGGATTCCCCGCGGGCAAAGTCACGGGAAGGCAGCTTTTGGAATATCACGGCTCCCGGCTGCATCGACGAGCAATAGTCTGCTTCTTCGGATCCATGGTGAGAAGAGTGCTGCGTTGTATGGCCCTGGTGCGGGGCGGCATAGAGGTAAAGGGGGAGGAGCAGGAATAAAAACGGCCCCCCAAAAAAAGACCAATGTTTTATTCCTTCGATTGGGTTCGAATTCAATAAACGAAAAAACATGCGTTCAATTGAGCGATCAGTCAATCGAGCTACCAGAACCCGAATGAAACCGTAGGCAAAGGTACGAAACTATTGATACTAGCGATATAAGTAATTGTCCTTTTCACAAACTTTAGCGACAGTTGTACACCTGTCACGATATTGCTTCCATTGTTCAAACCATCACAGCCTGACCTAATTAGCCATTCGATACAACGGGAAATACCGGTTTTTTTCGGAAAGCCAATAAATGTGTATGAACTTGACATTCCATGTAGGGTATTGATTGTTAATTTTTTATATGAGCAGTGATTTATCCATGCAAAAGAAATTTCTATAAAAACTGCCGGAAAATCACCCGAAACACCCATTTATATGTACTTGATTAGGCCTTTTTCAGACCTCATCTTTGTATCGTGATCGATTATGAAATTAAAAGTGAACGATATGAGCAGCATGAAACTATGGCGAAAGGGATTGAGTCATACACTAAAAATTTGGTGTATAAACCTGGTATTGTCATCATTGTCGATAAATTCGGCAAACGCCAATGTTAAACAGCAATCGTATCCTTCGCATGATAGAATAACACCGAATGTAAACATGCAAGTTTCCAAATATAACCTATTTGATATCGGTGGACGAGAAGCTTATCATGCGAAGGGAATTGAAAGCCGACGCTATACACAGTGGGTTCTGAAGCCTGGCAGCTATTTTTACCAGGTTCCAATGAAAGGTAGTTTTTGCAACGGGGAAGAATTGTGATCGTGGATTAACTATGCGTGAGCTGGATTATTAGAGAGGATCAGAAAAGTGTTGGCGTAAAAGCTGCTTGTCGGCCAGCTTTGCTTCGTTGAAGCTACGCGAAAGCGAAGAAGGTTGACCTGCAGCTTTTTTCATTTATCAAAACCCCGGTTAATAGCCGTCCCCGGATGGATCATTTTTAGTTTCATTTGGCCAGTTACAAGCTTGCGGGTCTGGCAACCCTCCTTCCGTGCCTGGATCCGACATTTGATCTTCGATTCTTCCCGTTTAGCTTACCGGGAAAATCCCGATGAAAAAATCTATTTTTGGGAACTAAAGCTAAACTGCCGCAGATGGAATATGCATTTAACGAGATCGAGGCAAAATGGCGGGAATACTGGGCTGCCAACCGAACCTATCGCGTTGAGATCGATACCGATAAACCCAAGTATTATGTGCTGGATATGTTCCCCTATCCTTCGGGTGCGGGTTTGCATGTCGGGCATCCCTTAGGTTATATTGCTTCCGATATCTATGCCCGCTATAAAAGGTGCAAAGGTTATAATGTCTTACATCCGATGGGTTTTGATGCGTTTGGCTTGCCGGCCGAGCAATATGCCATTCAAACCGGACAGCATCCGAGGGTAACGACCGAGGCCAACATCGCCACCTATAAGCGGCAGTTGGATAAACTGGGATTTTGTTATGACTGGGAACGGGAGGTCAATACTTCGGAACCCGGTTATTATCGATGGACGCAATGGGTATTTCTGCAATTATTCGGATCCTGGTATAATTTGGATACCCAAAAGGCAGCGCCTATCGACAGTCTGATCGGGATCTTTGTGCAGGAGGGCAATGGCAATGTCCATGCAGCCTGTGGCGATGTCGATACTTTTACCGCGGAAGAATGGCAGCAGTTTGAGGAGCGGCAGCAACAGGAGATCTTACAGCAGTACCGGTTGGCTTATCAGTCGCATGCCAACGTTAACTGGTGTGCCGAACTCGGTACCGTTCTGGCCAATGATGAAGTTCAGGACGGGCTTTCGGTAAGAGGGGGCTATCCGGTGGTGAAAAAATCGATGAAGCAATGGTTTTTGCGGATCACCGCTTATACGGAAAGACTTTTGCGGGAATTGGATGATCTGGATTGGCCCGAATCCATGAAAGATATGCAACGTAACTGGATCGGGCGGTCCGAAGGTGCGGAAATGGACTTTCCGGTGGCCGACAGCCAACAGTCGATCCGGATATTTACCACCCGGCCGGATACGGTTTTCGGGGCTACCTTTATGGTGCTGGCTCCTGAGCATGAACTGATCGCCGAATTGACCACTGCGGATCAGCAGCAAGCGGTCGATGAATATATTACCTATGCCACCAGGCGGTCGGAAAGAGAAAGACAGGCTGATGTTAAGCAGGTAACCGGCGTTTTTACGGGATCCTACTGTCTCAACCCCTTCACCCAAACAAAAATACCCATCTGGATCGGAGAATATGTACTGGCCGGATACGGTACGGGAGCGATCATGTGTGTGCCTGCCCATGATAGCCGGGATTATGCTTTTGCCCGGCATTTTGATCTGCCTATTATCCGGGTAGTGGACGGTGAACAACGGGAAGACGGGTCGTATGACGATAAGGAAGGGAAGCTGATGAATTCGGGATTCCTCGACGGATTGGAGGTCAGGGAGGCTATCCGCTCGGCAACTGACCAGGTGGAAAAGCTTGGCATCGGAGAGCGGCAGGTAAATTTCAAGATGAGGGATGCTGCGTTCAGCCGGCAACGATATTGGGGCGAACCCTTTCCAATTTATTATGAGGATCAGATCGCCCGGGCGATGCCCGTAGGGGAGTTGCCCCTGACCTTACCGGAAATAGATTCCTATAAACCTACCAGCGATGGCGAGCCGCCGCTGGCCAGGGCTGACAACTGGCAATACCAGGACTATCCCGTCGAAACGGATACCATGCCGGGTTATGCCGGGTCCAGTTGGTATTTTTTCCGGTATATGGATCCGGCCAATAATGAGGCTTTTGTATCGAAGCAAGCCCAGGAGTATTGGGAAAATGTCGACCTGTATATCGGTGGCGCCGAACATGCGACGGGGCATTTGCTCTATGCCAGGTTTTGGACACATTTTCTTTATGATCTGGGTTATGTGAACCAAAAAGAACCCTTTAAAAAACTGATCAACCAGGGTATGATCCAGGGTCGCTCGAATTTTGTTTACCGGATCGAAGGTAGCAATGAATTTGTTTCCCATGGCTTGAAGGATCAATATAAAACCACGGCCATTCACGTCGATGTCAACATCGTTTCCAATGACATCCTGGATGTGGAAGCCTTCAAAAAATGGCAGCCGGATTATAAGGATGCCAGTTTTGTCCTTGAAAACGGTAAATATCATTGCGGATATGAGGTAGAGAAAATGTCCAAGGCCAAGTACAATGTCGTCAACCCGGATCATATTGTCGATCAATACGGGGCAGATACCTTCCGGATGTATGAAATGTTCCTCGGACCCATCGAGATCCATAAACCCTGGGATACTCAGGGTATCGAAGGCGTGCACCGCTTCCTGAAAAAGTTCTGGCGGCTGTTCTTCGATGAAAACGGATCATTTAACCTGAGCACCGAAGAACCAAGTGATCAGGAATTGAAGGTCTTGCATAAGACCATCAAAAAGGTTAGTGATGACATCGACCGTTTTGCCTTCAATACCGCCATCAGCGCCTTTATGGTTTGTGTGAATGAGCTCACATCGCTGAAGTGCCGTAAACAAGCCGTATTAAAAGATCTGACCATCCTCATAGCGCCGTTTGCACCCCATATCGCCGAGGAGCTGTGGCACCTGATGGGATTCGGATCCACGGTAACTTTAGCAGCATATCCCGACTATGAGGAAGCTTATATCAAAGAAGACAGCTTTACCTACCCGGTGGCGATCAATGGTAAGGTCAGGGTCAAGATCGACTTTCCTTTGGATTGGTCCAAAGATGAGATCGAAAAGGAGGTGATCGGCCATAATGACGTGCAAAGATGGCTCGACGGCAAAACCCATAAAAAGTTCATCCTCGTTCCTGGTCGGATGATCAATTTGGTGGTTTGAGCGGAAAAATACAATAGAGAATGATCAAACTCATCGAATGCCCCCGCGATGCGATGCAGGGGATCAAGGAATACATACCGGTTGAAAAAAAGATCGATTATATCAATCAGTTGCTGAAGGTCGGCTATGATACCATCGATTTCGGCAGTTTTGTATCCCCGAAAATGGTCCCTCAAATGCAGGATACTGCGCAGGTATTAAAAGGACTATCGCTGGATCAAACGAGCTCCAAATTGCTGGCCATCGTCGCGAACGAAAGGGGAGC
>JANQFB010000212.1 GCA_028278085.1 Chitinophagales bacterium | reverse complement strand
CATATGCCCCTGCATAAGTGGTTTACAACCCTGCTCATCGGGATTATCATACAGTCAGCCAGCGCCCAGGTTACCCCTGCATCGGTGACCATGGATTTTAAGCAAGAAACCCTGAAAACCATATTGGACAGTTTGGGAAACTCCCTGGGAGTTAACTTTTTTTACCGGGGCGACCTGGAAGGATTGTCCCGGAAATCCAACCTTACCCTAAAACAGGCCGGGTTGACGACCGCCCTTCAAACCCTGTTGAAAGACCGCCCCATCGGATACAGACAAATTGGTAAACAGGTGATCCTGAAAAATATCAAAGACATAGACACCACCGATCCAAGCTGGACGATCCCTTCCCAACAGCTTCCCGATAAGGTTACCATCGATGGTTTTGTCAGAGATGCCGCCACCGGTGAGGAACTGGTGGGAGTCAACATCTGGATCCATGAGCTGAGGGCAGGAACCTCTACCAACAGTTATGGCTATTTTTCCAGCACACTTCCGGCAGGCAAATACAATATTTCCTATTCCTATATCGGATATTCGGAGTTGGCATCCTATATCGAGGGTCATAAAGATCAAAGCGTGGAAATTGAAATGGAATCGGACGCAACCTTACTGCAAACCATTGAGGTCAGCCCTAACGACGAAGAAAATGTCCGGGCCTTGATGGTGAAGAGCATGCAAATAGTTCCGGGCCATTCGAGGGAGCATCCTTCTCTTTTAGGTGTTTCCGATGTGGTCCGAAGCATACAAAAACGTCCGGGAGTAACCTCGAGGGTGGAGGGAAATGCAGATATGTATGTCAGGGGTGGGGATGCCGATCAAAACCTAATCCTGATCGATGAAGCCCCGGTTTACAACCCGAACCATATGCTGGGATTTGTTTCCGTATTCAATACCAACACCCTGAAAAGCGGACGGCTCTATACCCATGGTATTCCGGCCAGGTACGGGGGCAGACTCTCATCCGTGCTCGATCTGCGCATGAACGAGGGCAACCGGCAACGCTTTTCCGGCCGGGCCAATCTCAATACCATTTCCAGCCAGGTGTTGCTGGAAGGGCCCATCCAAAAGGGCAAGAGCAGCTTTTTCTTTTCCGGCCGCCGTTCCCACATGGATTTTTATACCAATCCGATCGAAAATTACCTGCCGGGAAGCTTCCGGTTTTTCGACCTCAATGGAAAGATCAACCTGTATCTCTCTCCCAAAAACCGCCTGTTCCTTTCCGCTTATTTCGGGAAAGACAATTTTAGAGCATCCGAAGATCCGTTGGAAGACGGGGAGTGGGGCAATGCAACGGCTACCTTACGCTGGAATCACGTTTATGGCAATAAGCTGTTCTCCAATTTATCGCTGATCTTCAGTGATTATAATTTCGGGCGGGCGATAGAAGAGGATGAGACGATCCATTGGTTCGGCCTGAGCATCCGCGATCTTACCCAGAAAATGGATTTTAACTATTATCCCACCGGTAAGCACCAGCTTCGGTTCGGCTGGTCGTCGACCTATCATGCGTTTTTGCCCGGGGTAACGGAATTCATTGAAGAAGACGATGAGGAAACCGTTACCATACCGGAAAAATTTGCCCTGGAGCACGGTGTTTATGCCGAAGATGAATTCATGCCGGTGCAGCGGTTGACCCTGGTCTATGGCTTACGCTTTTCGCTCTTTCAAAACATGGGGCCGGCAACGGTATATACTTATGCGGAAGGCCTACCGGTTGACTCGACCATGCTGGAAGACCGGGAAATCTATCATTATTATCAGGCACTGGAACCCCGCCTGAAGATCGATTACCGGTTGACGCCAAGCCTGGTGAGCAGTATCAGCTATGACAAAACTGCTCAATACCTGCACCAGGCCAGCAATGGGATAACCTCCTCACCGGTCGATATCTGGATCCCCTCTTCACCCTATATCTTGCCACGGTCAGCCCAGCAGATCAACCTGGGCATCTTGAAGACCTTTCATGATCATTCCTACGAATGGCTGATCAATGCCTATTACAAGATTTTTGACAATGCCATCGATTTTGACCAGGAAGCCTCGCTCAACATGAACCGCTATATCGAAACGGAATTCAGGTTCGGAGAGGCCTGGACCCATGGGCTGGAAATCGGATTCGAGAAAAGAAAGGGCAGGGTCAAAACCGGACTGCATTATACCTGGTCGATGGCTGAAATGGATATTGACGGCATCAATGATGATGAACCCTATTTTGCTCCATATGATAAAAGGCATGCTTTTTCGGCAACGGGCAGTATCGATTTTCACAAAAACTGGTCGTTTTCCCTCAACTTCGACGCCAATAGCGGTTATCCCACCAATTTTCCCGTGGGAGAATTTGAATTTCAAGGCAAGAAGTATATTATCTACGGACCCAGGAACTCCGACAGGCTACCGGTATATCACCGGTTGGATGTGGCTTTGCATTTCAGGGGACCGGCAAAAAAGAAGAAATTCTGGGAAGATCATTTAACCTTATCCGTTTACAACGTATATAACCGTAAAAATGCCTATAACATTATTTACGAGGATGATCCGGAGGAACATCAAACCATGGCTACCGTGTTTTACCTCTTCCCGATATTTCCGGCATTCTCCTATGAGTTCAAATTTTAAAACAGCAGTCGATTGAAACAGATCCTCCACACATGGTTCCCGGTCCTCCTGCTTTTTGGGGCATGCACTCCCGAACCCATCGATTTTGAAAGTCGCAATCCGGGATTCCTGGTCATCGACGGCTGGATAACCACGGAACCGGCCAGTCATGAGATCTTGTTGACACGCACCGCCGCATTCGGATCCCAAACCGGAGGTGAGCCCGTTGAAAATGCAGCGGTTTTCCTGCTGGCGCCGAATGATACCATTGAATTCGAGAACGAGGGCGGCGGCTTTTACCAGACACCCTTCAATTTTGCCCTGGAACCTTTTGAAAAATACACCTTTGTGGTCGATGTCGAGCTGGAATCGTTTGAATACGAAACGCAGTTACCCTATGAATCGGAAATGCAGGAATTCGAATACGAGGAGAGCTTTGAAAAATTCGTCTTTATTATTGAAGATGACGATCCGATTACCCGGTATTTCATTTTCACCTACTACAAGTCGGAGATCGAAGGCAACGACACCATTTGGATACCCTTACATGAAAAGGTCGTGGAGATGGACCTGTTTACCCTTGACTTCAGCGAGGAGAACTTCCACCAGGTGGAATTCAGCGCTACATTGATCACGGAATTGCCTGCCGGCACACTCGTAAAAACCGAATTGCATGCCGTTACCCCGGAAACCTTTCACTACCTGGAAGCCATTTCGGAAGACCATGAAGTGGAATTCCTGGGCCATACCGGTAATAACCCGCCCACGACATTTACAAACGGCGCCTTCGGAACCATCATCACTTCTGCGGTTACCGATGTCATTTTTGAGCGCTGATCCCACCATTCAAGTGTTTGAATTGTAAGTTTAGCCACAAAAAATACAACACATAGCTGATATTTTGGATAAAATTGCGTTCGAATGAACAATGTGCATCAAGTAAGATCCCCTGCCATACCGGATCAACTTTATGCTGATTATCCAAATCTATTGAACTGTTAAACTATGACGACCTTGAAAAAACTACCCCTGTTTGCATGCTTTTTTATGATTAGTGTTCATATGGCGCCCGCTCAGACGCTGAAGACCTCCACCGGCGATGGTAATTGGGATGATCCCGGCATATGGACGCCGGCGGGTATTCCGGCCGGTAATGATTCGGTGATCGTTGATTCCGATGTGATGTTGACGGATGATGTAAGTCTTGACGGCGGTTTCCTGAAGATCAATAATGGTGCGGAATTGAACGGTGGCACCAAAGAGCTTTCCCTGAATAATATGAACCTCCTGAATGAGGGAACATTGATCCTCGATGACTTTTCCCATTCCTCCGGTTACATGGATAACCGGGATGAGATTTCGTCACTCTCTTCATTGGTGATCGCTTCCGATAGTGTGTACAATCATGGAACCATTGCGATCGGCAGTTCCCTTGAAAGCCACGGTACGATCATGAATGCGACCGGCGGAACGATCGATATAACCTCCGACTGGGACTGCCAGGGGGGCATCCGGAATGATGGCACAGTGAATGTAGGGAGCGATTTTGACAATATGGGAGATGGTTATAGCGATTCGGTCGCTACGTTTATGGTAGGTAGCTCTTTTACCCAACAAGCCATGTCATTTGACAACCAGGGGCAATTGAATGTCAACAGCAGCATGGATATGCTGGGCATTCGTTTCGACAATAGCGGAGAGATGACCGTCGGAAACAGCCTGACCAGCACAGGCGATTTTTACAATGCGGCTAATGCTGTCCTGGATATCGGAAGCTCGCTGAATAATGAACAGGGCATATTTTCCAATGCCGGTGAGGTAACGACAGGCAGCTCGGTCAATAGCGCGGGTGATTTTACGAATACCGGCATTATCCAGACAGGCAGCAGCGTGAATAATGATAACCTTTCTTTTCACAACGGCGGCATGATCCATACCGGAAGTTCGTTAAATAATAATAGCCGTTTTGTAAACGATACCACCGGGCAGATCGAGCTTAGCTTTTCGTTCAGGAATCAATCGGATACTTTTACGAATCACGGTATTGTGTTGATCGACAGTATCTGGTACAATGCTTCCGGAGCAGTGGTCAACGGGTACGAAGGTACTTTTTGCGTTTATGATTCCTCTGTCAATGAAGGGATCCTGGAAGAAACGGTCGATGTCTGCGATACCACCCCGGTTTCCCAATTCCCCTATCTCGACCGCAATACGGGAAGTGTCGGTGTCGATGTGACTTTCTGCGCCCATCCCCAATGCGGGAAAGATTCGCTGCCGATCGATACTTCCATGACCGGGATCATCCTGGTGAAACCCAGGACTGCCATAAGCATCTACCCGGTCCCGGTGGCAGCAGGCGAACCGCTATACCTGCAGGTAAGTGGCTTCCGGGCGCCAATGGATATCCGTGTTTACAATACCCTCGGTAAAGAAGTGTTGAATCATCGCATGCTTCATAATACTATGATCCTATCAACCTCGGGCCTGACCAAGGGCGTTTATTGTTTCCGGGTCAATAACCGCATTCAAACGATCGGGCAGGGGAAGTTTATAGTCCGTTAAGACGCTCCGGGCTACCTTTAAAATCCGTGGTGAATGATGAGTGTGTAAATGATGAATTAGGAATGATGAAGTATGCCTGTATAGTAAACTTCATCATTCCCAGTTCCTCCTTCATCATTCAAAATTATACCTCCCTTAATACCACTGCCAGCCCCCATTTGTAATTCCTTAGTCCTTCCCGTCAGTCCCCCCATTTGAATTTTTTTAGGCAGAATTATGGAATTCTCCTCCTTCCCGCATCTAAAGGGAAACATTATTCCATAATCATATTTCGGATCTGTTCCGTTCATCATTCATAACCTAAAAAAATCATCATGAAAACAATTGTTAGAAGTGGCCTGGCGATAATCGTATTATTAAGCGCCGGCATTGCCCTGACGGCTTTATTGACCGCTGGAGATAAGGCAGAAGCCTTGAAACAAAACAAGATCACAGGCTTTGTGGAAGAAAAACTGGAGGCCTTCAACAAGCATTTGCCCGAAGACAAGGTCTATTTGCACGTAGACCGTCCTTTTTACAAACCCGGCGATGACATTTGGTTTACGGCCTATGTCAGAGAAGGCAGCAGCTTCAAACCATCGTCCAAAAGCGATATTGTTCGCGTGGAGCTGATCAACCCCAAAGGAAATGTGGAAAAGCATCTGAAGCTGATAGCCAAAGACGGCGTTGCTCCCGGTGATTTCACGCTTGGCGCCCAAAGCCCGGGAGGATTGTATAAACTAAAAGCTTATACCAACTGGCAGAAAAATGAAGCCAAACCCGCTTTGTTCGAAAAAACGATACAGGTGCAGGCCGTTGTGATGCCCCGGCTGAAAATGACCATGGACTTTGAAAAGAAAGCTTACGGACCGGGCGACCAGGTGGTAGCTTCATTGACCATTAACAACAATCAAAACCTGCCCGTGGCTGAACATGACATCCGTTTTATCAGCAAGATCGACGGCAGATCTTTTAAAACCGGAAACCTGAAAACCGATCACCGGGGCAAATGCCAGGTACAATTCGAGCTGCCCGAGAACCTGACTTCCAATGACGGTTTGTTGAATGTGCTCCTGGCCTATGATGGCAAAACCGAATCCATTTCCCGGTCGGTACCCATCCTCTTGAACCATATGGACTTAAGCCTGTTTCCCGAGGGCGGGGATCTGGTCAGCGGCCTGGAAAGCCAGGTGGCCTTTAAAGCCCTGAACGAATTTGGTAAACCGGCCGACATAGAAGGAGAAGTGATCGATGATGCCGGAAATGTGGTAGCCGCCTTGAGCAGCTTTCATCATGGGATGGGCGCTTTCCGTTTGCGCCCGGAAGAAGACCGTCTTTACCAGGTGCGGATCACCAAACCGAAAGGGATAGAAACCCTGTACGAAGTTCCCGAGGCGCTTCCCAGAGGATACGTCCTTCAGGTGGTCGATATCGACCGTGATCAGTTGGAGCTGAAGGTCAGTTCCACGGAAAAAGAAACCTTAAGCCTCGTGACCCAGATCAGGGGTAAGGTCTATCACAAGCAAACAGTAGATGCCAGGAAAGGGATCAACAACCTGTTTGTTAGTACCCAAAACATGCCGGCCGGTGTTGCCCAGATCACCTTGTTTGACAGTAAGGGCATAGAACGGGCGGAACGATTGGCATTTGTGAACAAACAAAAACAACTGAATATAGAGATCGAGACCGATAAGCAACAATACCTGCCCAGGGAAAAGGTTAAAATGACCATCAAAGTCAGGGATGAAAGAGGAATGCCGATGCCTGCCAATCTATCCCTGGCGGTTGTCGACGACCAGTTGTTAACCTTTGCCGATGACAAATCATCTAATATCCTATCGACGCTGCTGCTGGAATCCGATCTGAAGCAAAAGGTCGAAGAACCCAATTTTTACTTCAACCCGGAAGAACCCAAGGCTGACCGGGCGCTGGACTTCTTATTGATGACCTCGGGATGGAGAAGGTTTACCTGGAAAGAAATGCTGAATGGAAATTTACCGGCCATCACCCAGCGCGGTGAAAGGGCGGTTATCGAGGGAAGAGTCGTGGATGCCTCAACCCGCCAGCCCGTTTCTCATGCCACTGTTACATTAACGCCGGGTAATATCAACGTAGAAACGGATGCCAACGGCAATTTCAGCCTGCGAGATATCGAACTGAACCGTTCCGTGAATTTACAGTTTGCCGCCAAAGATTATTTCCCGCAGAACAGGCCTGTTCATGACTATACGTCCAATTTACAGGTCTATCTGTACCAGGCGCAGCAATTCAACAACATGCTCGATGGGGGTATGGAACTGAAAGAAACCACTGTTTCGGGCTTGCGTTCCAGGAGGGGAGGCAGGTTGAAGTCAGCTTCCATGGCCAGAAAAAGTAAGGCGGTGCCGGCGCCAAAAATTGCGATGCCGGTAGAGGATGCAGTGATGGACGATTCCTTTTTGGATGTTGTTGATGAAGCAGCAGCGCCCGAACCCGAACCGGTGATGGCCGTGGAGCCGAGCGCCGAAAAAGAAGAACAAGCGGTGAAAGACGACCTTGTCAAGTTGGAAGAAGCAGTGGTAGAGATGGAAGAAGAGCTGGTCGAAATGGATATGGGTCCCATGGTGAATAAGCAAATGGCCGATAAAAAGCCCGTTGTGCGCCACCAAACTGTAGTGTATTACCGCGCCCGTGAATTTGCAGCCCCGGATTATACCGATACCGAAATGCCGGAAGAAAGAAGTGATTTCCGGTCAACCATCTACTGGAAAGGAGATATTGAAGTGGATCGCAGGGGCAAAGAAGTGATCGAATTCTTCAATTCCGATGATATCACCTCCTTCAAAGTAACGGTAGAAGGGGTCAGTGCAGATGGGCTCGCCGGCAGGACGGAACATAAGTTTTTCACACAATTACCCTTTACCGTCATGACCAAGGTTCCGGTCGAATTTGCCACGGGCGATGAGGTTACGATCCCACTCACCCTGAAGAACAATACCGACCGTACCATCAAAGGTTTGCTGGACATGATTGCTCCCGAGAGCCTGAAGCCGCTTCATAAGACCGGTGCGGAATACACATTAGCGGCCAACGAGGCCAGGACCATTTACCTGGACTATAAAGTCAGCCAACAGCCTGGCAAAGGCCAATTCAAGATCGCTTTCAAAAGTTGTGGGCTCAGGGATGCGTTTACCCAGGATGTTACCATTGTCCCGAACGGATTCCCGGTTGCCGCTTCGATATCCGGCAAGGAAATGTCAAAAACCTATACGGTCGATCTCCAGGATGTTGTCGAAGGTTCCATTACAGCCACATTGACCAGTTATCCAACCGTCGTCAGTGATCTTTTGACCGGTGTCGAAGCCATTTTAAGAGAACCCAATGGTTGTTTTGAACAAACTTCCATGAGCAGTTATCCGAATGCCATGGTGATGGATTACCTGAAGACCACCGGGAATAAGGATATGGAGCTGCAGCAGCGTGCACAGGGCCTGTTGAAAAGAGGATATGACCGGCTGATCACTTTTGAAACCAGCCAGAAAGGCTATGAGTGGTTTGGCAAAGCGCCGGCCCATGAAGGTTTGACCGCCTATGGCCTGATGCAATTCCAGGATATGAAAAATGTGTACGCCAGCGTGGATCAGAACATGATCGACCGGACCGCCAAATGGTTGAATTCAAGGAAAGACGGCAATGGCGGCTATACAAGAGCCACCCGTGCATATCACAATTTCGGACGGATCAGCAAGGAGATCATGAACGGATACATTGTCTACGCACTTTCCGAGGCCGGCTACACCGACCACCGAAAGGAGCTGGATAAGGCTTACAAAATTGCCATGGACAAAAAGGATCCCTACCAGGTCGCTATGGTAACCAATGCCTTGTTCAATTACAAGGATACCAAAAAAGCCGCAGACGCCATGGAACAATTGTATAGCCTGCAGCAGGAAAACGGTAGCTGGACAGGTAGCACCCATTCCATCACTTATTCAACCGGTCAGTCATTGATCATTGAAACCACCGCATTGGGGATCCTGGCCGCTTTGAAATCCGGCAATCCTGATCAGTTGGCCCTGAATAAAGCCGTAGAATTCCTGATGAACAGCCGTTCCGGATTTGGCGCCTTCGGCAACACCCAGGGTACGGTGCTGGCTTTGAAAGCCCTGACGGAATATGCCAAATTCTCCAACAGGACCCGGGAAGACGGTGCTATTGTGTTCTTTGTGGATGGAAAACGTGTTGCGGAAAAATTCTTCAAGGCTGACGAAAAAGATGCCATCGTACTGGAAGGATTGGGCAAATATATATCCGCCGGAAAGCACAAATTGAAGATCAAGTATGAGGGGGTGAGCAATGCCTTGCCTTATTCACTGGCAGTCAACTGGACTACCCGCTTGCCCAAGAGCCAGGAAGCCTGTGCGGTACGCCTGAACACTGAGATCTCCGCTAAATCCGCAAAGGTAGGAGAGACCTTGAGACTTACCGCTACCCTGACGAACAAGAAAGAGGAAGGCTTGCCCAGTACCATGGCTATTATCGGCATCCCTGCAGGGATGAGCGCCCAGCCCTGGCAGTTGAAGGAGTTGCAGGAAAAGGGGAAGATCGATTATTATGAGGTCAAAGGTAATATGGTATTCCTGTACTACCGTGGAATGGCGCCGGCTGAATCGAAGGTCATTCATTTGGATCTGAAAGCAGAGATCCCCGGTACCTATGATGCGCCCGCCTCCTCCGCCTATTTATACTATACCAATGAGTTCAAAAGCTGGGATAACCTGAAGAAGGTAACCATTAGATCATAACCTTCCATTTTCATGGTGCGTTCTTAACCGGACGTACCATGATTTTTTCGGCCATCGAATGTTTAAGCAGCGCACCCTGCCAGCAATCTGTATCGAACCAGGGTGCCTGCTTATTGCTCCATCCAACAGAATGATCATGATCCGCATTGTTTTTTGGTGTTGTTGCTGCCTGCCTGCCTTGCTTTGGGCAGATCCCGATCCCTCAAACGCAGCTCCAACCCATCAACAGGATTCGACCCTTGAAAAATCTTCTCAAAAGCTGGATCCCGATTGTGATTGCCTCGAAGAGGATAACGATCGGGGATCGAAAGATCCGAAAGCTCACCGCCGTTCCCGGAGATTATTAACCAATCCCTTCCAGTTTATCTTTTCATTTCCCGACTTCCGTTTCCGGCAGAAAAAAGCCAAAGTGATCTATTATAAGCCCGCCCGGCGGTATAGCTCGCGCCAATATAGTTGTACCCGTTGGAAATGAGGCTACCCTAAAAAGTTCGGAATAATTGATTTGACAAAAATTTGACGGATGAATCCGTTTAAATTGGTATATTTGATGCAACTTGTCATGCTACATATCTTTTATTTTAATTGGATTGAATGCTTTTGTGATGAACGGCAAATTCTTAATCACATCATTAATAGTTGCAGGGATATGGTTTTTATATCATTCGGATGGGAAAGCAATTTTAAAAGGGCAAGGAAAACCGAAATTGCTATTCAACGAATTAATGGGGTCGAATGGGTATAACAAAGATGAATACGGGGAATCGGACGATTGGTTAGAGCTTTATAATGATGGCAATGAAGTTATCGATATTGCCGGCATGTATCTCAGTACCGACCCCAAGTTGCCCCGTGAATTCCGGATCCCCGTAACCATTCTCAATTCCACCCTGATCCAGCCAGGCGGGTATTTGGTCCTTTGGTTTGATGAGGATCCCGAACAAGGGGCCCTTCATATCGACCTCAAGCTATCTGCCGAAGGTGGAGAGGTCTTTTTATACGATAAAGACGGGGAGTCGCTGGTGGACCACCTCAAATTTCCCCAACAAAACAAAGCGGCTTCCTGGGGCAAGACTACACAGGAAAAAGATCCCTGGCACTATTTAAAAAAACCGACCCCCGGCGCTCCAAATTCCGACCTGGCCATAAAAGGATATGTGAAGGAATTGTCCTTTTCCCATACCCCCGGCCATTATCCGGAAAGTATTAAGCTAGCCATGAAAACCGATCCCGGCGCCAGGATCTATTACACGGTTGACGGCACCAGGCCGGATACCGCAAAGTCCTATATCTATTCCCGCCCGATCGCTATCGACACCACTACCGTGGTC
>JANQFB010000159.1 GCA_028278085.1 Chitinophagales bacterium | reverse complement strand
GACAGCCTTACCCGCAAGAACAAAAGTATTATTCTCAAAAAAGTGAAAAGCCAGGCCAGAAATGTTAAGAATTATGCCAATGTAGTGATCCGTGACCTGGAATCGAAACAATATTACCTGGTCCGGCATGAATTGGAATGGCACCGCAAATTCAGTTTGTCGGTCGCATGCCTGGTTTTGTTTTTTATCGGAGCGCCGCTGGGGGCGATCATCAGGAAAGGTGGATTGGGCATGCCACTGGTAGTTTCCGTGCTCTTCTTCGTATTCTATTATGTGATCTCGATCTCATCGGAAAAGTCTGCAAAAGAGGAACTTATAAATGCAGGTTTAGGGATGTGGCTTTCAACTTTAATTTTGTTTCCGTTAGGATTTTTTTTAACTTTCAAGGCCATGTATGATTCGAGCTTATTCAATTTGCATTGGTATATAGAAGGATTAAAAAAAGGTTGGGTAAAACTTATAAAAAGATCGGCTAAAAACAGAGCATCAGGTAGATGATAAATTATGTGATCGAGTTGCTTCGCCGGAACAAGGCCTATTTTGTTCCATTCGTCATCTTTATGTTCGTCGGTGGCTATTGGGTGTTCAATATTGCCCACGGTACCCTGGTTTTATTCCTGGATGATTTTCACCATCAAATGATGGACTATATCTTTTACGGGATCACCTTCTTTGGTTCCGGGTGGTTCTTTTTGAGCATCATCGTATTGTTTGCATTTTTCCGGTTTTACTATAGCCTGATGGCCCTTTGTTGCTTTGCATTGAATACCATTTTCGTTCAGTTGTCGAAACGGGTGCTGTTCACCGATCAGCTCCGGCCCAAAACTTTTTTTGGAGATCGCTTTGACCTCAATTACGTCGAATGGATCGATGTCCATACCATGATGAGCTTTCCATCCGGACATACCACCACCGCATTTTCCATTAGCATTATTATTTTATTTATTTCCAAACGGGTGAATGTCGGTATCCTTTTGTTCCTTTACGCCCTTACCGTGGGGATCTCGAGGATCTATCTCCACCAGCATTTTTTCAGGGATGTGTATGCCGGCGCAATGCTTGGAGTGTTTACAGCACTGACCAGCTACATCCTTATTCGGCTGACCATCGATCCCGACCGGTATAATTGGCTGAACTTATCCCTTAAAAAGCTAATGTCCAGAGGAGCATGAAAACCTCCTGGCTTCCTTTTTTAATAATAGCCATTATTAGTTGCCTGCTGTTCCTCCCAAACCTGGGAAGCGTACATTTATTCGATTGGGATGAGATCAATTTCGCGGAGCTGGCACGGGAGATGATCGTTACCGGGAATTACAGCCAGTTGCAGATCGGCTTTCTGCCGTTTTGGGAAAAACCACCCTTTTTTATCTGGATACAGGCGGTGTCGATGCACCTGTTCGGTGTGAATGATTTTGCAGCCCGCTTGCCTAATGCCCTGGTCGGTATGCTTACCCTGTGTGTTATTTTCCATATCGGCCGCAAATGGTTCGATGAAAAGCTGGGCTGGATGTGGGTGATGGTATATGCAGGTTCATTCCTGCCACACCTCTATTTCAAATCGGGGATCATCGACCCGGTATTCAACATGTTTATTTTCCTGGCTGTTTATCAATTGGTTCAACTGGCATTGGTCAGGTATGAACGGAGGAAAGGAGGGCTGCGACATGCGGTGCTGGCCGGCTTATTCATGGGCCTGGGGGTGCTGACAAAAGGCCCGGTGGCCATACTGATGGCCGGATTAACTGCCGGCGTTTTTTTGTTCCTCCACCGGACCGAGGGCATTCTCCGGCTGGCCGATGTGCTGGGGGTGCTCATCGCTACACTGGTCGTCTTGTCGGGCTGGTTTGGGATCGAGCTCCTGCAAAACGGAAGCTGGTTTGTCGAGGAATTCATTCGCTACCAGGTCAGGCTGCTGACCACCTCTGATGCCGGCCATGCGGGTCCCTTTTATTACCATTTTATCGTATTGCTGATCGGATGTTTCCCTGCCTCGGTTTTCCTTTTCGGAGCCTTTGGCAGGAACGCCGAAGCAACAAATCCCCAGCGGTTTTTCAAACAGGCCATGCTCATCCTCCTGGCAATGGTTTTGCTGGTTTTCTCGATCGTACAAACGAAAATTGTCCATTATTCCTCCCTGGCCTATTTCCCGCTGACGTTTTTATCCGCTTACGGTCTCTACCGGATCCGGCAGGGCAGCGCGGAGTGGCGCCGGGCTTATAGCTGGCTGACCGGGGTGATCGGCTTTACCATCGGTATCGCGCTGTTCGGCCTGCCCTTGTTGATCCGGCACCTCGACCGGTTTACGGCCCATATAAAAGATCCTTTTATGTTGGCCAACCTGGAGGCGGATGTAACCTGGTCGGGTGTGGAGTGGTTGATCGGGGGATGTTATTTCATTTTGCTGATCATTTGCCTCGTATTGTTTACCCGCAGATCATATGTAGCGGGCGTCAGACTGCTCTTTTTATCCACCCTCCTGGTAATACAAAGCACCCTTTACGTGATCGTTCCCAAAGTCGAACGATATACCCAGGGAGCGGCGGTAGACTTCTATAAAACCCTCCGGGACAAGGATTGCTATGTGGAAGTCCTTGGATTTAAAAGTTATGCGCATTTGTTTTATGCCCGCACCGGGCCTTTTGACGGAAAACCACCCTATCATGACGATCCTTCCAGGAGGGAATGGTTACTCCGGGGAAAGATCGATAAAGCCGCCTACTTTGTTACCAGGATCGACCGGCTCGACCGCTTGGATCTGCCCGCTGATGTCCGCGAAACAGGCCGGTCTAACGGTTTCGTATTTTTTCACCGCCCTCCCCCTTAAGTGTCTTTTTCCTGTCTTCTGAAAAAGTTCAGAATAGGTCGTTTGACAAAAATTTGACACCTCTAATCCCTTCCTACGGAAGGGTGTAGGGTTGCTTACGCTCCATAGCTTTTAGCAACGGAGCGATGGGTTAATGAACACATCCGTCAAATTTTTGTCAATTTATCGACATGTGAAAAGACAGCCACAGGGTGTTGCTTTTAGTCTCAATTCCCGGCTATCATAAAAACCTTAACTTTAAACCAATTAACCGCATTCGGACAGTAGCATCGGAGGTAAAGATCCCGATAGTCCGGACAAAGCTATTACCGTTTCGTTGATCGATGAGAATTGGCGCAGGAAACGGGAAATGCATAAAAGTTAAGAAAAGTGGGCAAGCGAAAGCCTAAACACCGAAAAAATGCCCCTGCCGGATCACCGGCCGAAAAAAATCACCGGCAGAGAGATGACCGGAAAAGCATGGTTTGGCAAAAAGCGGTGGGTTTGTTGTTGGTTGTCCTGTTGCCGGTCCTCCTGTTCTTCCCCGTTGGGAACTTTGATTTTGTCAATTGGGATGACGACCAATATGTAACCGAAAACCAGGCGATCCGGGACATTTCAGGCCGGCAGATCAGCGGAATTTTTTCCAACCTGACCATCGGAGACTATGTTCCGCTAACGATCCTGTCTTATGCGCTCGAGTACCATTTCTTTAAGCTGGATCCGTCCGCCTACCATTGGAACAATCTCATCCTGCATCTGCTCAACGTATTGCTGATCCTCCGGCTGACCTTTGTACTTTCCGGCCAGTGGTGGATGGCAGTATTTTGCGGTATCTTGTTCGGGATCCATCCCTTGCATGTGGAATCCGTCTGCTGGATATCCGAGCGGAAAGGATTGTTGTACACCTTCTTTTTTTTAGGCAGCCTGCTCAGCTATCTTGCTTACCGGGAACGCAAAGGCTCTCTTGGCTCTTATGCAGCCTCCCTGCTATTGTTTGCGGCGGCTTTATTGTCCAAAGGAGTTGCGGTCACCCTTCCTTTGATCCTGTTGCTGATCGACTATCTCAGGAAAGAACCATTTACGCAAAAGCTGTTGTGGGAAAAGCTGCCTTTCTTTTTATTATCCGGGGTGTTCGGGATCATAGCCATATATGGCCAGGGATCCGCAGGGGCCACGCAACAAACCGCCGTCTGGAATTTCGGAGAGCGGATCTTCATTGCCGGTTATACATTTATGAGCTACTTATTCAAAGCGCTGATCCCCTATCCCATTTCGGGTTTTTATCCCTATCCGGCCAATGAACTTCCTTTTTATTTCTATCTCATGCCTGTCCTGGCGGCTATGCTCCTGTACGGGCTCTACTACCTCCGGAAAAAGCAAACAGCGTTGGTTTTCGGGCTGTTGTTTTTTACGGTAACCATAGCACCGCTGGTGCAACTGATCCCGGTGGGAGATGCGATCATGACCGACCGGTTTACCTATTTGCCTTATTGGGGATTGTTTTGGGTAATGGCCCTTGGCGGGAACCGGGGATCGGGAAAAATGCCACTGCTGCTCACCGGGAGCATCATTTACCTGTTGATATTGGCATTTACGAGTAGCAGGCAGGTAAAGGTCTGGGAAAACGGTAACACTTTTTGGACGGCTGTTATTGAAAAATACCCGGATGTTTGGGTGGCGAATAATAATCGTGGCAATTGGCATTTGGACCAGGGAAATGATGAACTGGCCCTTAAAGATTACAGGAATGCGATCAAAGCCAATCCCGGCAACCCGGATACCTATAATAACCTGGGGAATATTCTTTTCCGGCATGACCGTTTCGAAGAAGCCTTAAAGGCTTTTGAACAGGCTTTGGCCATCGATCCCGGTCATCAACCGGCCTTGCGCAGCAGGGCTATCCTTTGGGCGGATCAGGGGCAGCACACCCGGGCAGTCGAAGCCTTGGAAAAGATCGTTCAGGCTCATCCGGATGATGTCAAGGCCTACAATTCGCTCGGGAATATCCAATTCGATCTTCAACAATATGAACAGGCCATTCAAACCTATGACCGGGCTATAGCCATCAGTCCGCTTGAAAAGAAATTGTACCTGAACCGTTCTGCGGCTTTAGCTGCGGTGCAGCGAACGGAAGCCGCCATTGGCGACCTGGAAAAGGTGATCCGTATCGATCCGGCCGATGCACAGGGGTATCTTCGCCTCGGTGTACTCCTGTTTAATGCCGGGAAAACATCGGAAGCCATTCCCTACTACGATCAGGCGATCGCCATTGATCCTGGCTATGCCGAGGCATATTACAACCGGTCAGGGGCATATTTTACCGCGAAGCATTATGGCAAGGCGGCAGCGGATGCTCAAAAAGCCCGGTTCCTTGGTTATCCGGTTCCCCAAGGCTTTCTGAAGGCCATTAAAAATGGGATGCCCTAAGCATCATCAGGTGAAATTATGACTGGCTTTTGGGTTTGTAGATGCCGAATTTTGCCAATCCCGTCCGCTGCAGGAAATGCATGAACGATGTTTTGATAACGCCGGCTCCATAGATGGTACTGTTACGGATATTGATGGAAGAGGCTTCGGGAAAGTATTTGGTAGGACAGGTTACCTCCGCAATTTCAAATCCTGCCAGGATCACCTGGGATAACATTTGGTTATCGAACACGAAATTATCGGAGTTAGCATCGAAGTTGATCGTGGTCAGCACCTCTTTTGAAAACGCCCGGTAGCCGGTATGATACTCGGATAATTTCTGCCGCACCAGCAGGTTTTGCAGAAAAGTCAACAGGCGGTTGGAAATATATTTATAGATAGGCATGCCCCCCTTCAAAGCTCCCCTCCCCAGGATCCTGGAGCCTAATACCACCGGGTACAGGCCGTTGGCAATGATACTGGCCATCGCAGGTATCAGCTTTGGGGTATATTGGTAGTCGGGGTGAAGCATAATGACAATGTCGGCGCCTAATTCGAGCGCTTTGTGATAGCAGGTTTTCTGGTTACCCCCATAGCCTTTGTTTTGCGCATGCCGGATAACATGTTTGATCCCGATCTCCCTGGCTTTATCCATGGTCTTGTCGCTGCTGGCATCATCCACCAATACCACTTCGTCCACAATATCCATAGGGATCTCCTGGTAGGTTTGCTCCAACGTTTTTTCGGCATTATAGGCCGGCAAAACAACAACGATCTTTTTCTGATTATACATGCCCGAAATGGGTTCGGGATACCCGGATCCCGGTTAGGTCAAAGCGGATAAATTTCGGAAAATTTATTAGTTTATGGTAAAGTTGGCGGCATTGGTCGTATTTTTGGAAGCCTGCATTTCCGCTTGGAATGATAGGAAACCATTTTAGCTCCAAATGCAAAATTACGTCAAATTTGACACAATATTAACCAAATTTTAACTCAATTTTGACGCAAGATAAACACAATATGCATTGGCATCTTACCCAATCAAGCCCGAACAAGTGATCGTTATTACAGGTGCGGCAGGTTTTATCGGCAGTGGTCTTGCAGGGAGGCTCAATGCAGCAGGACAGACCGATCTATTGTTGGCGGACGATTTTTCAGATCCCAAAAAAAGAGCCAATTGGGAAAATAAATGGTTTGCCCTTAGCGTCGACCGGGAAGATCTTCCGGGTTGGTTCCGTTCGCATCCGGACCAGGTGGATTTTGTATTCCACATCGGTGCCAGGACCGATACCACGGAATTCGATGTGCGGATCTTCGACCGCCTGAACCTGGACTATTCAAAGACCATCTGGGACCTTTGTACCGAACATCGGATACCACTGGTTTATGCCTCTTCGGCTGCCACCTATGGCATGGGAGAGCAGGGCTACGCTGATAACCATGAGGGGATCCCTTCGCTCAAGCCCCTGAATCCTTATGGTGAATCCAAGCAAGCCTTTGATGAATGGGTGTTAAAGCAGGCAAAAACGCCTCCCTTTTGGGCTGGCCTGAAGTTCTTTAATGTATATGGCCCCAATGAATATCATAAAGGGCGGATGGCTTCGGTTATTTTCCATGCTTTTCACCAGATCCGGGAGCAAGGTAAGGTAAAGCTGTTCCGGTCACATCACCCCGATTACAAAGACGGCGGGCAGTTGAGGGACTTTGTTTATGTGAAGGATGTGTTGGATGTTTGCCTGTTCCTGATGGAAAACAAACCGGCCTCCGGGATCTATAATCTGGGTTCGGGTACTGCCCGTACCTTTGCCGATCTGGCTAATGCTGTTTTCGATGCCATGCATGTGGAGCCGGTGATCGAATATATTGACACGCCTGAAGATATCAGGGATAAGTACCAATATTTCACACAGGCCGAAATGGGCAAATTGCGACAAGCCGGCTACACGGGCGACTTCCATTCCCTGGAAGCAGGAGTGGCGGATTATGTCAGGAATTATCTTACCGAGCATGTCTTCCTCTAACGGCCGGTCTATTGCCGCAGGGAGTTGAGTTGTTTTACACCCACTAACCGGTCATATCCTTCATTGATCGATTTCTGATAGATGTATACCGTATAATCGTTCTCCGTTTCGTAATAATTTCCTTCGATCATTGACAAGTCGAGGGCTTCTTCCTCATTACCGGCCATCACATACATGTAGTTATAATAGCCCTGCTTGAGGAATAGGGTGGCTTCATAGTAGGTTGAATCGTAATTATAATGCATCTGGTTGGCTTCGCTGATATTCCAGTCGGTCAGGGCGCCGAATATGTAAATATTTCCCTCGGCGACCGGGTTCCTTAGTGGAAGGGTGAAGTGCACATAGGCATAATCGGATTCTATCGCCGGATTCATGCCCTCATTGGAATGGATCACATATTTCCCGTTAATATCTCTTGTATAAAGATATCTTTTGTACGACCGGACCTCACTGGGATACAATTCCACCTGGTTCCTGACCCGGTTGGCCCGGATCGATTTGACGAACTCCGACCGGTACCGCAGGCTCCGGATATCCAATTCGCGGAATTCTTTACCGGCCGCAAAAAGGTTATCCTTGGTATGGTCGTAGACCAGTTCTTCGTCGCGGACAAAAACCGGTTTCAAACCTTTGACGGCATTGTCCATCCGGTTATTTTGGGTGATGATGATGTTTAGATTGTTAAACGGATCCATCACATCCAATCCTTTAGTGTTGATCGTCAGATCGACTTCCTGGTGGGTATTCCGATGATCAATGGAGGTCGGCCGTTTGATCCTGACTTCGATAACAGCCTGGTTCCGGACAACCTGGAATCTTCGGGTGATAACCGGTTTGCCCGGCTCGTTCTCCGGGTAGACTTTCAACAGGTAATTCCCGGATTTGGTCAGTTTAATGTCTTCATTCGGTAGCTCCAGCTCATAATGGATATAGGATTGGATGGTGTTAAACGAAAATCTGTATTGGCGGATCGGATTTTCTTCAAAACCCTCCATATACTCATAAGGTTCGAGATCGGAAGGCTGCCATTGAATATCACAATGGATGACCGTATAATAATAATCCTTATAATTGGCGTCCAGGTCATCGAAAGCAAATAGCAGGGGCTGCGGGTCATTCAATTCCAACAGGGGGTCGGATAATTCGACATCTTTTCGATGAAAAAGCACTGTTTTGATATGTGGCCGGTAAATGTAATTCTCATACCTTAAAAAGTCCGGGTTGTAATACTCGATCGGTTCTTCGATCGTATCGGTTTTAAGGATGGTTTCGATCGGAAGGCTGTCTTCGATTTTCGGGATCGGCGATTCCACGACAGGGGGAGGGGTAGTCTTTTTACTGCAGGTGGCCGATAGCAGGATCACCATACCAAACATCGCAACCAATGGATAGAAACGTTCCGGGATCTTCACGATAAAAAGTCAATGGATCTTCAAAGATAAGTAAAGGCAGGGTAGAAGTTTGAGTATGAGTTGGAGAGTGAGGTCTGAGGGGAATATACAGTTTGGAGTGTGGGTGTGAGTAAGAGGTTTTTTTACTCATCCTCACACTTTACACTCACTCTCACTCTCACTCTCACTCTCAAACTCCGCCCTCCAGTTCCGGCATGGTGATGATAGCCAGGATAAAGCTGATAACCATCACCAGCAATACAATGATTTTTACATTAATCTTCAAAGCGCTGCGTTTGGGTTTTGAAAAAGCTAAAGGAGCCCGTGTAGCACAGGAGCAACGGGTAAATTGCTGCCGGCATGCAACAATATAACTAATATTGTCGGATTATCCTATATAAATCCGGGAATATTTTAGCCGGTGTGGAAAAAAACTGCTATTAACCTTAGTTCAAAACCTTTGGAACCTGCCGGATTATCCGGGCACTGCCGATCACTTGATATGGGTTATCTTGTCATAGAAGATCTCATTGGGAGTGATCAATTGATAGAAATAAACGCCCTTGGCCAAATGAGTGCCGTCCAATACCACCTTATAGCGGGTATGCGCCTCGAATTCCCGGTCAAAAAGGATGGCGACAGCAGCTCCGGCGGCGTTGTAAACGGTCAGGACCCCGTGTCCGGAATGATCGAGCATAAATTCTATGGTGGTGCTGCCTTCAAAGGGATTCGGGTATGCCCTGATGAAGCTTCCCCGGATGGCCGGGTTTTCTTCTTCTTCTGCCGGCTGATGGCTGTGCTTGACCGTGGGGCAGACCACTCCGGTATAGCAATCAAAACCGGCCCAGGTTATTTGGTTGTCATTTCCAATGGTGATCTCCTCCCCGATCAATGCGCCGCGGATCACATTTTCTTTGCCCACCTTGATCTTCCCGGAAGCCAGGATATTAGCCTCGATGGTTGTATAATTGTTGATATCCACGGTGTAGTCGGTGACGTAGATCAACACATCTTCGGCGTTGCCGGTAGTCGACAAGAGTTTACCGTCTTTTTTAACCTTCAATCTTTCCAGGGTATAAATGCCGGGTTCCAGGTATAAGGTTGCCTTGTCCACTTCGATGGTGCAGTAGCAACCGGGGCTTGCGGTGGCGGTGGTTTGTTTGACCTTTAAGTCGCAGGCCAAAGGATCATCGCTGCTTCCGCTGCTGCTACCACTCTCATCAGCCGAAGCTGAAGTAGAGGCTGATCCGCTTTGACTGCCGCTGCTTCCACTGTTGCCGTTTCCAAAATAGCAGGAACATAGCTCGGGCATCGTAACCAGGGGTTCCCCCGGATAGCCGATTCCGGTGTACAGGGCGCCCAGACTGTTACCAGGCGGATCATTGCTGCTTCCGCTGCTACTACCACTCTCATCAGCCGAAGCTGAAGCGGAGGCTGATCCACTACCGCTGTTATTGCCTTCATCCAGGGTGCCGGCAGCGATAAAGCCGTGGATGGTATTGTTGCTGCCCAAACGGACCTCGCTGCCTTGCTTTTGAGTTCCCAGGGCGCCGGTAACGATGTTTCCGTTACCCAGTTTGATCTTACCTAAGTCAGGATCGTTACTGCTGCTGTTCGAGCCGGCCGGTGGATTTTCCCGGCCCAGGGCAAACAGGGCATAAGCATCGATTTGATGGACCCTGGGCACTCTCCTCACCCGGACCGTATCGGATGCGGAACAAGCATTATCATCGGTGATGGTGGCGATATAGGGTATATCGATCTGGCTGGTATCCGATGTACCGGTATGTGGCGGGCAGGCGAGGATGTCTGGCGTTGTTTCTCCGGAGCTCCAGGAATATTGATAGGGTGGACAACTGCCGGTGGCCAGGACGGAAAGATCGGTACATGCACAGCCGAATAAGAGGGTATCAGGATCCTGCCCCGTATCGACAACCAGTGGATCGGGTTCCTGCAAGGTAATGGAGCTATCGGCGGTACAACCGTTTTCATCCATGACGAACACGCTATAAGTGCCGGCTTCCAAACTGTCCGGGTCTTCGCTGGTGGAAGTAAATCCATTAGGACCATTCCAGGAATAGGTATAAGGCAAACAGTTGGCGCCTCCTTCCATATCGAGGTTGATCGAACCATCGGTGTAACCATGACAACTGATCTCCACCCCACAATTATAGGTTGGACTGCTGAGGTCGGTGATGACAAAAGCATCGGGCTGGGATAGGGTGATACTGCTATCGATGGAACAGCCGTTAGAATCAGTGATGGTGATATGGTAGGTACCGGCATACAGATCGGTAAGAACCTGCGAACTTGCGGTAAATCCGTTGGGACCTGTCCAGGTGAAACGGTATGGCTGACAAACGGCGCCCCCCGTGAGATCGAGGTTGATGGAGCCGTCATTGAGGCCATGACAACTGATATGGAAGCCACAATCATAGGTTGGGCTGCTGAGGTCGGTGATGACCAATGGATCGGGTTGGGATAGGGTGATGCTGCTATCGATGGAACAGCCATTAGAGTCAGTGATGGTGACAAGGTAGGTACCGGCATATAGGTCGGTAAGATTCTGCGAAGTTGCGGTTAATCCGTTGGGCCCTGTCCAGGCGAAGCGGTACGGCTGACAAACGGCGCCGCCGATAAGATCGAGGTTAATGGATCCATCATTAGCGCCATTGCAACTGATGTTGTATCCGCATACATAAGTTGGGCTGCTGAGGTCTGTGATGACCAGTTGGTCCGGTTCAGTCAAAGTGATGGAGTTGCTGATGGAACAACCATTGTCGTCCGTGATGGTAACATGATAGGTTCCCGCGATCAGGCCGCTTTGATCCTCGGCTGTTGGATCGAGCCCTGCACCGTCAGTAGTTGTCCATGCGTAGGTGTACTCATTACAACTGGCACCCCCGGTCAGATCGAGGTTGATGGATCCATCATTAGCGCCATTACAACTGATGTTGTATCCGCATACAAACGTTGGGCTGCTGAGGTCTGTTATGACCAGCGGATCGGGTTCTGTTAGGGTGATGGAATTGCTGATGGAGCAACCATTGTCGTCGGTGATGGTAACGTGATAGGTTCCTGCAATCAATCCGCTCTGATCTTCTGCGGTAGGATCAAGTCCTGCGCCGTCGGTCGTTGTCCAGGCGTAAGTGTATTCGTTGCAGCTTGCACCCCCGGTTAGATCGAGGTTAATGGACCCATCATTTGCACCATTGCAACTGATGTTGTATCCACAAACGTAGGTTGGGCTGCTGAGGTCTGTTATGACCAGCGGACCGGGTTCTGTTAGTGTGATGGAATTGCTGATGGAGCAACCATTGTCGTCGGTGATGGTTACGTGATAGGTTCCCGCGATCAGCCCGCTTTGATCTTCTGTGGTTGGATCGAGCCCTGCGCCGTCGGTCGTTGTCCAGGCGTAAGTGTACACGTTGCAGCTTGCACCCCCGGTTAGATCGAGGTTGATGGAGCCGTCATTAGCGCCATTGCAACTGATGTTGTATCCACACACAAACGTCGGGCTGCTGAGATCGGTAATAACCAGTTGGTCCGGTTCAGTCAAAGTGATGGAGTTGCTGATGGAACAACCATTGTCGTCGGTGATAGTCACGTGATAAGTTCCTGCGATCAGTCCGCTCTGATCTTCTGCAGTCGGATCGAGCCCTGCGCCGTCAGTAGTTGTCCAGGCATATGTATATTCGTTACAATTAGCACCGCCGGTCAGATCGAGGTTAATGGAACCGTCATTAGCACCATTACAACTAATATTATACCCACACACAAACGTCGGGCTGCTCAGATCGGTAATCGTCAATTGATCCGGTTCGCTTAAACGGATCGAATCGGTGATCGATGTACCCTTCTGATCGGTAACCTCCACCCAATGCCATCCGGCGGGTAAATGCATAGCGGATCGGGTGGTCTGGCCATCGCTCCAACTGAAGCTATAGGGCAAACATCCGCCGCTTACACTGGCCGTTGCTTTGCCATCTGTGGCTTCGGCACAGGAGATTTGATACCCGCAATAATATTCCGGGGCATTGAGCTGAACAACAAGAGGTTTGGGATTGACCTCGATATCGAAACGGCAAAAGCTTTCATTACCGGCAAGGTCGGTAGCCGTGTAGGTTACCGTTGTCAATCCCAGGGGGAATTCATCCCCGGGTTCATGCGAACTAACCAGGTTGACAAGGGAGCAGTTATCATCAGCCAACGGTGGCGTCCAGGTAACAACGGGATCACAATCATTACTATCTGCGACCACTTGTATATCCGTTGGACAATTGATGATTATCGGATCCTCCTCATCTACAACCGTAACTTTTTGAGTGCATGAGGATCGATTACCGGAATGATCCACAACTGTCCAGTCCACAAAAGTTTCCCCCAATGGGAATGCGGGTGGAGCATTGTTGTACAGGGTATCCACCCCGCAGGTATCGCTCACTTTAGGCAGCATCAGGCTGATATCGGCGGTGCAGGCATCCGGATCGGTAAGATGGACGACATCGTCGGCACAAACAATAACAGGCGCCATGGTATCCACCAAAAGATGTGCAATATCGGATTGGATCGTATCACAGGTATTGAAAACCTGAAGGGCATACCCGCCGGAATGCTCATGTCGCGCATAGGTAATCGTATATACCGGATCGGTTGCGCCGGGGATAGCTTCGCCATCCTGCAACCATTGATATTGCAGATCGGATCCGGTAACCACCGGTTCCATGATCAGGGTATCACCTACACACTGATCGATAGCGAGGGGTTCCGGGTGGTCGATGGCCGGACTTTGGATAATCGTAAAGTTGCCGCTGGCGGTTGAAAAACGCTCATCTCCTACATCCGTGATCCGGATAACATTGACCGTTCCTCCCGGGACACTATCAGCCAGGAACCAGGCATAAGGCGAAGCGGTAACCGAATCGGCGATCAAGTAATCGAAGCTGTTACTGCCATCAACGCTAAGCTCGATCCGTACGGCGTTGATCCCGCGGCTCTCCCAGTCGATCGAATAACTTTGACGCGAACATAACGTTTCCTCTCCAACAGGCTGAAGGATATCGATCCTTTTACCAAGGGTAACGGTGTAGTCGCCCTGTTCTTTGTGGTTTTCCAGGTTATTGACATTGTCCCGCGCTATGGTATAAAAGGCATAGGTATTGCCCTGGGCACCATAATATACGGTTTGGGTATCTGCAATGGCCCCTTCTGCCAATGTGAAGGGTTGTCCGTTTTCGGAAACCCACAGATCATAGCTTCGTAGCCCGGAGCCACCCGCATCATCCGCACCCTGCCAGGTAATGGTGATATTGGTGCTGTCAAGGTCGGGAGGCAGACTGTCCAGCATACTGCCCGGAGGCAGGGCATCCACTACGTTGAAGGTTTGTGGGGTAACGATCGGGTCGTTGATATCGAAGATGATGGATGCTTTGGCTTTGATCGAGTCTCCGGTTTGGGTGCTGGGCCTCGGTTTGATCGAATAGTTGACAAAACCTTCCCCGTTATGGCTCGTTGTGTCGTTGATGGGCAAATAACCTAAAAACGGGTTGGTCGGTTTAAGTCCCGTAACCGGATCGATGGTATTGAATTTCCAGAAAAGCTCATTTTTGGTGACATCGATCCCCATAAATACATCCAGGAAAAACCCGAGCGTGTCGACCAGGTCGATGCGTTGACTATAGTAAGCGGTATTATTGGGTACGGTAAAGGTAAATCCGCCGAAACCGAAATCACTGAGCCGAAAACTGGTGGGATCCATATGAGGATCCAAGGCCTGTGTGATCGCCACTTCCTGGGCAGGGGCAGTAGCAAATTCAGGGCTGTTCTCATACCGGATCTTATAATTCAGCACATCGTTTACCGATACCCAGCGTTCAGGGCCAAATCCTTCGGGGCCAGTGATATCGTTGGGATCGCTGGAACAAAGGATCTCGGTATCGGCCAGGGTAATACTTTTGGAGCCCTTACATTCCGGATGGTTCCAGGCTGTTACGGTCCATGTTCCGGGCGGGAGCACAACCTTGGTTTGCCAGGTAAAGTTATCATAGGGACCGGTTGCCGTTAACAGAACCGGATGCTTTCTGCATTGAGCACTGTTGTCCAGCAACTCAGCCTCTATACCTGGCTTTGGCCGTTCGCCAAGGCTTTCGACTTCCTTGCTATCCATGGCATTGTTGGACTGATCGAGGTCGAGTTTAAGATCCGTATGGGCCTCAAAGGTATAAGTGCCTTCCTTGCTCAAATCGAAACAATCCTTTAAGGAAACGTTTTTCGTTTGACCCGGTTCGATGACCCCGGTCAATTGCTGGCTTGACTGGAATTGTCCGGTTGGGCCATCCATCATAACAAAGACTTTGGCGGTACTATCCGAATGTAAAATAATCGGATGTTCGCAGTAGTTCTTTATTTGCACGACGGGATGTTCACATGATTCATAACAATTTTTTTCTTTTGGATAAGTGATATCAATGGCGCCGATATCACCGCCAACCTCTACTTTTGCGGTGTCCATAGCATTATTACTACTATCTACATCCTCGCCTTCTATCATGTTGGTATATGCGGTAAATTTA
>JANQFB010000142.1 GCA_028278085.1 Chitinophagales bacterium | reverse complement strand
GTACCATAACCGGATGGCATTGTGGCGCTCCCAATCAACCGGCAGACCGACAAAGCCCCAAAGCCGATCTCAAAGCATTCGGATGGCTGGAAGGAAATTGGCAGGGACAGATCGATGAGATGATGTTGATCGAGCAATGGAGCGTTGAAAGCGATTCCCTAATGATCGGTTTCGGCTATACCCTATCCGGTACGGATACGGTTTCTTCCGAATCACTTCAATTGGCAGTCAGGAAGGGTGAGATCTTCTATATACCGACTGTCGCACACAATGAAGGGGCTGTCCGATTCAAGCTGGTTGAAGCATCCGAGGCACAATTCACCTTTGAAAACCCCACCCATGATTTCCCGCAGCGGATCATATACCACAAAGTCGGGAACGATAGCGTGCATGCTCGTATCGAAGGAACGATCGATGGCCAGGAAAAGGGGATTGATTTTCGGTTTGGGAAAATGGTTGATGGGGCATAGTTGATACTTTCAGCAAGAAAGATACAGGATTCGACAATTATCCATCCAGGAACCGGTATCCCACCCCTCGTACGGAATGAAAGTGGACCGGCTTCCGGGGATCGGACTCGAAATATTTGCGGAAGGATAGAATGAAATTATCGATGGTCCGGGTAGAAGGATACACATCATAACCCCAGACGTATTGCAGGATCTGCTGACGGGAAACGACCTGCCCTTTCCGCTCGATCAGTAATTTGAGTAGCATGACCTCTTTCCGGGTAAGCGTGATCTCCTTATCACCGGCCCGGGCCTTATAGGTAACAAAATTGACTTCGTTATTGCCAAAACGGTAGCTTTGAAGCTCTTCCTGCTGGCCACCGACCTGCAAACTGTGCCGCACCAGGATCTTCACCCGCAACAGTAATTCTTCCAGGTTAAACGGTTTGGTCAGGTAATCGTCGGCACCTTTTTTTAGGCCGGTTATTTTATCCGGAAAGCTGTCTTTAGCGGTTAAGAACAAGATGGGGGTGGTGGTATTTTCGAGGCGGATCTTTTCACAGACCTCGAAGCCATCCATTTCCGGCAACATCACATCCAGCAATACCACATTGAACCGTTGGCTCGAAAATGTTTGCACGGCTTCCACGCCATTGTCCACCTCGACCACCTCATAGCCTTCCAGTTCCAGGTTCATCTTGATCCCTTCCCGCAGGCTTTTTTCATCTTCTACCAACAGTATTCTGGGTTGCATGCACGATTTTGGGGCAAAGATACGGGATCATCCAGCTATTTCATCTAAAGACAAAGTTTTCGTAGAGTCTCCTAACTATTTGCCGCTTCCAGCGCGTCTTTTATAGCTTCAGTTACCTCATTTTATATTGGCTATAACTACAATTATTTGTACACTTATAGCCAAAATAAAAATTCATTTTGGCTATAAGTGTAATTTCAGTATATTTATAGCCAAAATGAATCGAATTATGTATCCACTCATCGGTAGGAAAAAAGAGGTAAAAAGACTCAAATCTTGTTTACAATCCCCTAAATCCGAGTTTGTGGCGGTTTATGGCAGACGACGGGTTGGGAAAACATTTTTGATACGGAGCGTATTTGAAAACAAGTTCGCCTTTCAACTAACCGGCCTCGCCAATGTTGCGATGAAACAGCAATTGAGCCAGTTTCAAGCTTCACTGATGCGGCATGCTCCGGACACTGACCGGTATCCGGAACCGGCAACAGATTGGTTTAGGGCATTTCAGCAATTGATCGATTTGCTCGAACACCAGGATGAAAAGGAGAAAAAGGTAATTTTCCTGGATGAGCTACCTTGGTTAGATACCCGCCACTCAAAATTTCTTTCCGCATTGGAGCATTTTTGGAATGCCTGGGCCAGCGCCAGGAAAGATATTATCCTTATCGTTTGCGGTTCTGCAGCTTCCTGGATGTTGAATCATTTGATCCATAACCGGGGTGGCTTGCATAACCGGATAACCGAATATATCAAACTCGATCCCTTCTCGCTGGCGGAAACATCGGCATTACTCAAACACAAAAATGCAGTATTCGACCAATATCAAGTATTATTACTGTATATGGCCTTCGGCGGCATTCCTTATTATCTGGACCGGATAAATCCCGGTAGGAGCGCCATGCAAAATATCAATGAACTGTGTTTTCAACGGAATGCCCCATTCCGGTCGGAATATGAAAGCCTGTATGCATCACTATTCAATAAACACCAACGTCACTTATCGGTTATTGGCGCTTTAGCGACAAAATCAAAAGGGCTGACCCGCGCTGAAATTGCCCGGACCTCAAAAATTTCCAATGGAGGCGGTATGACCCGAATATTGAAGGAACTGGAAGAAAGCAGCTTTATCCGCAGATACAGGGCCTTTGGCAAAAAAGAAAGGGATAGCCTTTACCAACTCGTCGACTTGTTTTCGCTTTTCCATTGGAGATTTATCCGGAAATCAACAGAAGATGATGAAAACTTCTGGCTGAATGCTGTTGAAACACCCTCCTTTTATGCCTGGGCAGGCTATGCTTTTGAAATGGTATGTCTGCATCATATACCACAGATAAAACAAGCTTTGGGCATTAGTGGTGTACAAACATCGGTTTCGTCCTGGCAATCGCGCGAAGCACAAATTGATCTTTTGATCGACAGGAAAGACCAGGTCATCAATATTTGTGAAATGAAATTCTCCATTAACCCTTACCGTATCGATAAAAAGTATGCCGAAAACCTGCGCAATAAACTAGGCAATTTCAAGAAAGTATCCAGAACTAAAAAGGCCTTATTCCTTACCATGGTCTCGACTTACGGCTTAGCGGAAAATAAATATTCAGGCCTGGTCCAGAATAGTCTGGAAATGGGTGTACTTTTTCAATGAACACCTTAAGCTACCGGCAATCGGATCCGGATACAAACCCCTTTGGGCTCGTTATCCGTAACCACAATCGTACCTTGATGCTCCAGCACCACTTGCTGAACAATATACAAGCCCAGGCCGGTCCCTTTGCTTTGCCGGGTATCTTCGTTCCCTACGCGGTAAAATTTCCGGAAAATAGCTGCTCGTTCCGACAAGGGGATACCCTGACCGGTATCGGCGATTTCCAGGGTGGCTTGCTGTTCGTCCGCCGATAATGATACCCTGATCTCTTCACCCTCGAGGGTATATTTCACGGCATTTTCCACCAGGTTGTGAACCACGGATGATAATGACAAATAATCTCCCTTGATCATGACATTTTCCTCAACCTCGATCTTAAAAATTCGGCTATCCCCTTCCATATCCTTCCATTTATGGGCTATATTCCCCACCAACTCACTCAGGTTAAAGGCTTCCCGCTGATAAGTATAGCTGTGATTCTCGATCTTAGCGGCCATCAGGATATTTTCCACGAGTTCCTGCAAGCGGTCGGTGTCCTGCAAGGCATTATCGAGTAATTGTTCCCGCTTTTCGGCCTGGAGCTCCCGCTTTTGTAAAGTTTGTATGGTTAGCTTGATAGCCGCCAACGGGGACTTCAGTTCATGGGTGATCGACAGCAAAAAATTCCGCTGTTGCCTGCTCAGCGCCAGCTCCCGGGTAAGGGATCTTCTGGTCAGCCAGATCCCCCATAGCAATAAACCGATAAAGACGCTACCTTCGCCGATGATCATGGCAAACTGACGGTGGTATTTGTTCCGCAGGACAGCTATGGATTCTTCCGGATAGGTACCACTTGTGTTTAAGCTGTGTTTTAACTCCAGCAGCGCCCGCTTGTCTTCGAAAGACTCCCGGCTCGTTTTGAGTTGCAGGTAGATCCACCAGGCTGTGAAGGCGATGATATAAACCACCAGGATGTTGAAGATCCATTGGGCGGAGAGGAATATCCTTTTTCGGGTGGGCATGGATCAGGCGATGGGAATGGTTACAAAAAAAGAAGTGCCTTCACCCGGGCTGGAATCGAAATCGATGGTTCCCCCGGTGGATTCCACAATATTCTTCGACATGGCCAGTCCGAGGCCGGTACCGGAAGATTTGGTGGTGAAATTCGGGGCAAAAACCCTTTCTTTCTGGCCGGGATCGATGCCGATACCATTGTCTCTTACCTCGACCCAAACGAAATCATCCTTCCGTTCCATGTTGACCAGGAGCTGACCATGGCGGTCTTCCGGGATGGCCTGGATAGCATTTTGGATCAGGTTATTGAAGACCCGGAGCAACTGGTTCTTATCGGAAAAAACAAAGTATTCCTGCTCCTGGTAAGCGGTTCTGATGGTTACGGCGGTATTGCTCTTATAAAGATCGATAGCATTGTCGATCACCTCAACCAGGTTAAATCGCTCATTTTTGGTTTTGGGCATTTTAGCAAAGGAGGAGAATTCCGTGGCTATATTCGACAAGGTGTCGATCTGCTCGATCAGCGTTACGCTCACTTTATCCGCCAATTCTTTGACATTCGGATGATCCTCGTGGAAAGCCCGCTGCAGATGCTGAATACTCAATTTCATCGGCGTCAGCGGATTCTTGATCTCATGCGCCACTTGCTTCGCCATTTCCCGCCAGGCGAATTCCCTTTCCGATTTCGCCAGCAATTCCGCGCTTCTTTCCAATTCCCCGATCATTTTATTGTATTCATCCACCAATTGCCCGATCTCATCCTTGGCTTTCCATCGGATAGGAACATTCTTTTTCCCGAGTTTGACCTGTTTGAATTTTTCACTCACCGCCGTCAAAGAATTGGTGATCGACCGGGAAATGAACAAGGCCAGGATACCGGCGATCAGCAGCAAGACCACATATACATTGATCAAAGCCACCAGGAAAGGCGTGATCTCTGATTTCAGGATCTTCTCGCGGGTAAAGTAGGGGATATTCAAATAAGCAACCGGCTGACCCAGGCTGTTGCGGATCGGCTTATAGGCTGCCAGGTAGCTGAGCTTACCGATCGTTTCATCCTGCACAAAGCGTGACAGATTCCCACGGGTTAGTTTAGCCAATGGCTTAAGGTCCATTTTACGGGAGATCAGCCCTTTTTCGAATATTTCCGGCTGAGAGGATACCATCAGGTTACCGTACTGGTCGTATAAATTGACATCCAGGGAGTGAATATCGGCGATCTCGGAGATCTTCCGCGACAATTCATTCCGGTAGGCAAAAATGTCCTTCATCCGATGAGTGGATTGCTCCAGCGATACCACATAGTATTCTATAGCCCGCTGGATGGAACGGCCCTTCCGGAGCAACCTTTCCCGATGGTAGTCTTCATACTGTACATTGAAATAGATAAAGGTAACCGTGCCGATCATAATAAAGGAAAAGATCAGCACAAAGACAACCGTAAAATGAATTCGATCGCCGAAGGATATATTGGAATAAGATAAACGGGTGTTACCTTTCAGATAATTAAGGACCAATCCCAGGGGAAGGATCAGGAAAAAGATCAGCGACAGCAGGCAGAAAATGATCGAGAACAATGAAATATAGCCGAGCCAGCTTGTTTTTTCACTGCTAACCACTACAACCTTGTTCGAATGCTGGAAATACAAATGTTCATAATCCCCCTCACCTTTGAGCATTTGCCGGCCCTGTGTTTCGATAACATCCCGGTAAGGGAAATCACCCATTTTACTCACCAACTGGCCATATTTGTAGATGGCATAGTTGTATTTACCATATTCTTTGGCTGGCTTCACCTTTTCTTCGACCAGTAATTCCGGGTAAACATTCTCCTGGTTGAAGATCCGGGGGATAAACCGGATAACCATCCGGCCCACAGGCTTGCGGTTGAAGCGTACCGGGAATTGTGCGTAATAATTAAACCGATCTTTGGAATTCCGGACGAAATACAAGTGATCGACCCCCGGAACCGGTTCTCCGGGATGATCGTTGACAAAATCCTGGTAGGTGGATATTCCCGCCTCTTTTATCGGCAAACCTTCGGCATTGAAGGCATGCATTTTGATATCGTACTTTTTAAAAAATCCTCCGAAATACAGGAACTGCAACCGGTCGGTCATTTCCTTTTTAGAAAACAAGGGGTTGACAAAATACAGGCGGATAAAATTATCCCGGTGTATCCGCCGGCCGATCGGTTCAAAATAGTATTCCAGCCTGGGATCTTTTTCAATGGAGAGCTTGTCGGCAAATAATCTTTTCTGTTCGACCTCTTTGGAGGTATTCGATTGATAGATCCAGAAGGCCGCAAAACCGGCCACATAGATCAGCAGAAATACAAATGTGGTGAAAGAAGAGATCGGTTTGACAGAGATCCGGATAAAATTCAGCAATAAGATCAGCAAGCCTGTTTCCAGGGCAGCCCATTCCGGGAAATCCAGGCCGAGGAATTGGTAGATCAATTGGTAAACCAATAAGGCGATGGCAAAACAGCTTAGCTTGATATACACGCTTCTGTTGATCATATTGGTGAAGGCGATCAGCTTAATAATGATCAGCAATATCGAGATCAGCAGGATCGCCACGCCGGCAAATCCAAGGGTACTGTACTGATCCAGGTTCAGGATATCATCGGCATTAAAAGCGATCCGGGAATCGATCACCAGGCTTTTTATGATCCTGATCTGCAGGTCTCCGATGAGGAAAACCGACAGCCAGATAACGGATAAAACCGCTATGACCAAGCCCACCGGCATCTTGCTTATCCTTCTCAGGTGCACATTCCTGTAGGTAAACAAGGCCAGCCAAAAGATCAGGAGCAGGTTGAGTAATAATTCCCCCAAAGAACCTGCAATCGACGAGGAGGCATATAATTGCGGGTTGAACACTTCAAATTGGTTGACATCGATGGGAAAATGCAGGTCCAATACCAGGAAGCGCAGGCTGATAATACTGGCGATCAAAAACAGCAGACCGGGAAAGGGGTGCTTGTGCAACACCCAATGCCGGGCAAATCCATTGATCCAGGCAACAAGAAATATCGCGGCCAGGGCAAACAGGAGCTGGGTCCACAAATGGGCGGGATCACCGGTAGGTTGCTCTTTGATATAAAAAATAATGTCTTCATCGCTTTTCCTGACCGGCAAATAGCCGTTATGCGGTTCCAGGCTGATATCAAAGGCTTCGCCGGCTGCCCATTCGAAGGCTATATCGTCGGTTAAATACTTGTTCCGGATCGGATAAGTGTATTTCAAGGGGATCAGTCCGACGGCTACTAACCCATCATTCTCGCGGTCACCGGGCAGGGTCTTTTTCAGCAGATCGTAATAGCCGTTCCGAAGACGCACCACATTGAAACCCTCCCGGTAATTATCCAGCGGATAAGGCGGCAAGATCAGGTTGCTGTTCCAAAAGATCAGGGAGTCATTACGATAAATAAAGATCAGGTAAGGTTCTTCGAACACCTGCTGCATAACTTCCGCAGAGGCTTTTTTGGCAGCTATCGCCCGCAGGGTTAGGGAATCTTCCAGCCATTCCGAAAGATCGTTTTCATAGGCGCTGATATCGGTTTCCAGGCGTTGTACCGCCGATCCGATTTTAGTCTCAAAGATCCCGGAATGATGAAAAAACTGGCCTAAGGCAAGAAACAGAAGGGCCAATAACAATAGTATTCCGGAGTATTTCACCTTAGGAAAATCAAGGAATGGAATGAAGCCATCACCACAGCTATCGAATGATTTGTAAATTTAATTTTTTAGGTCGAAGTTTTTATCTTTAGTTCCAAATTTAACCAGCCTGCGGAAAAATGAATGAAAAGCTGTTAGACGCCTTGATGGAACTGTTCGCAATTATTGCGGGCATCGAGGGGATCAAAGAGAAAGGGCGGAGCGTCGTGCAGGTTTTCCTCCGGCAATGGGTAACCCTCGATGCGGTAGACAAATATGTAAGCCTGTTCGATCATTTTGTCCAAAAACACGAAGAAGAAAAACCGGCAACCCCCGGACGCAAGCGTAAAAGGACATCTGTAAGAGATTCGGTTAAAGCGCTGGTTATCTGTCAGCAGATCAACGCAGAACTTACCCAGGAGCAGAAATTCGTCATCCTGATCCGCCTGCTCGAATTTATCAACGCGGATAAGGAGATCTCCGACGCGGAATTCGAATTTGTTTCCACGGTTGCCCTGGCCTTTAATATCGATGAGTCGGAGTTCATGCTGATCACCGATTACATCATCAAAAATGATTTTTTCTATACCCTGGAAAAAGGCTTTTACGAGAAGCAATATCAAAATGTCCTGATCCTGCGGGGGGATGAAAAGATCAATAATAAAGACATCAAGATCATGATGTCTGACAATTTCACCGGTGAGTTGGTCTTCATCAGGATCAAAAGCATCGAGATCTACCTGGTCAAATACATCGGTGAAGACGAAATGTACCTCAACGGGCAGATCTGCAACCAAAACCGGGTCTATCTCTTCCCCAACGGCAGTACCATGCGTAATCCCAGGATCTCCCCGATCTATTACAGCGATATTGTCGCCCATTTCCTGAGTGAATCGGAGCATTCCAAGATATCATTTGTTGCCGAAAACGTCCATTACCAGTTCAAGACCGGCAAATTCGGGCTACGCAATATCAATGTGATCGAAGAATCCGGAAAGCTGATCGGCTTTATGGGTGCCAGCGGTGCGGGAAAAACGACCCTGCTGAATGTGTTGTGCGGGATAGAAACGCCATCCTCCGGAAAAGTTACCATCAACGGGATCGACATTCACCGGGAAAAAGACCAGATCGAAGGGGTTGTCGGTTACGTTTCCCAGGACGATCTGCTGATCGAAGAATTAACCGTCTACCAGAACTTATATTACAATGCTAAGCTATGCTTTGGCAACCTGGCCGAAGAGGAGTTAGACACACAGGTTTCCAAAGTATTGAAAAACCTTGGCTTATCAGAGATCCGCGACCTGATCGTAGGCAGCCCCTTGAATAAGAAGATCAGCGGCGGTCAACGTAAAAGACTGAATATCGCCCTGGAGCTAATCCGGGAACCTTCGGTCTTGTTTGTTGACGAACCGACATCAGGCTTATCTTCCAGGGATTCGGAGAATATCATGGACCTCCTGAAAGAATTGTCCCTGAAAGGCAAGCTCGTTTTCGTCGTGATCCACCAGCCTTCCTCCGATATCTACAAAATGTTCGACAAACTGCTGATCATGGATACCGGAGGCTACCCGGTCTATTATGGTAATCCCATCGAAGCGGTGTTGTATTTCCGGAAGATCACCAACCACGTCAATGCCGATAAAAGCGAATGTGTGGAATGCGGGAATGTGAACCCGGAACAGATCTTCAACATCATCGAAGCGAAGGTGGTAGATGAATACGGTAACTTCACCGACAAGCGAAAGATCTCCCCCACCCAGTGGTATGACTTCTTCCAAGAGGAGATCAATTTGCAGAAGCCGCAGACCGTTACCACGGTTCCGCAAAGTACCCTCAATATCCCCTCGAAGTTCAGGCAGTGGCTGGTATTTATCACCCGTGATGTGCTGTCAAAGGTCAGCAATGTTCAATATATGATCATTAACTTCCTGGAAGCGCCCTTGCTGGCATTTATCCTGGCTTACCTGGTCCGATTTTTCAACACCGACGAGCTCACCGGGGAAAACACCTATTTCTTCAGTGAAAACGAAAACCTGGTGGCCTACCTGTTTATGAGCATCGTAGTGGCCTTATTTATGGGACTGACCGTAAGTGCGGAAGAGATCATCAAAGACCGGAAGATCCTGAAACGGGAATCATTCCTGAACCTCAGTAAATCCAGTTATTTGTTCTCGAAACTATCGATCCTGTTTTCCATTTCCGCTATCCAGATGGCCAGTTATGTGGTGCTGGGCAACCTGATCCTCGACATCCGGGATATGCACTTTGATTACTGGCTTGTACTGTTTTCCACGGCCTGCTTTGCTAATTTACTGGGTTTGAATATCTCATCGGCTTTCAATTCCGCCGTTACCATCTATATCCTCATTCCTATCCTGCTGATCCCACAATTGTTGTTAAGCGGCGCTATCGTTAAATTCGACAAGCTCAACCCGGCGATCATGTCGGATACGCATGTCCCCTTAGCCGGCGACCTGATGGCATCCAAATGGGCATTCGAAGCGCTGGCGGTTAATCAATATAAAAACAACAAGTATGAAAAAAAGCTTTTTCCTTACGAAAAAGCCATGAGTAATGCAGAATACAAAAAGAACTACCTGATCCCCGAGCTGCAATCCAAAAACGATTTCTGTGATAACAATTACACATCGAAAAACGATTCCCTCTTAAAGATCGTTTACAAGGACATCGGCATCCTGCGCCGGGAGATCGCACGCCTGGATAATAAAAATATCTTTACCGATATCGAAAAGCTCACCCCGGAAACTTTCAATGCCAAATTGGCCGGATCGGTCAGGATATTCCTGAAAAGAAAGAAAAAGGCCTATATCGGCATCTGGAACCGTGAAAACCGCAGGAGAGATAAGTATATTTCCTCGTTGCAGGATACGCCGGAGAAAAAAGCCGCCTACCGCTTGTTAAAAAAGCAATACCACAATGAAAACCTGGAAAACCTGGTCCGTAATTCCAGGAACCCGGACAACATTATCGAACGGAACGCACTACTCATCCAAAAGCTGGAACCGGTTTATAAAGATCCTAGCCTGATCACCAACGCTTTTGATTTCCGGGCACATTTCTTCGCTCCCAGGAAACACTTTTTCGGGAACCTGTACGATACCTTTTATTTCAATATCATGATCTTATGGGTGATGACCCTAACCCTGTATATCACCCTTTACTTCAATATCCTCAAACATGTCCTCAACCTGGGCACACTGGTAGCCGATTTCGTTAAAGAGAAATACGGTAAAGGGTTGAAGGAATGATCAGCCGGTTTTTGCCGGAATTTATGCTTGAATACTGATGAAATTCGAAGGCTCCACTGCTAAAAGCAAAGGGAGGTTGGCACGAAAATGATATAGGGGAGATATCAAATGGATCTGGTAAAGGAGTAAGGTATGGAAGTTTAAGGAAAATCCGTTAGATACTGTCTACTTTCATCAGCTCTATCGGTACTTTGACGATCCTTTGATAATCTTCGCCGGCCTCCATCATGTCTTCATCATCTTCTTCATAACACCAGATCACCTTGACCGTTTGTCCGTTTTCCATGAGCTTTTCCAGCTTTCTCAGGATATCCAGGATGCACTTGGAGGAACTGGTATTGAAATAGGCCAGGTTGAATTTAAATTCCGTATTGGGATTCGGATCATCGATATATCCATCGAGCCAATCATAGATAGGCTTATAGAATTCGGTTGAATTCTCTGGGATCGAGCGGCCTTCGATTTCCATGACACCCTGCTCCTTATCGAAAAATACCTTAGGCGTCTTTTGCGATGGTTCAATATTTACAACTTCCATAATGCTAGGCATTTAATTTTTAATCGGAATTTTGGCCTTCAGGCTAAAAAAGGAGAATTGGTTGTCGACGTCTTTAAAGATATACTCTATTTTCTCACCAGATTTCCGCAGTATATCGATAAAGCCCAATCCGGCGCCTCCTTTTTCGGAAAATCCTTCATTGGTCAATATATCCTGGTAAAGTTCCTTGAGTTCGGGAACGGTCAATGCATTCAATCTTTTCAATCTGCTTTCGAGTTTGCTGATCTTATCTTTTAAAATGTAATTGCCGGTAATGATAAAATAATGGTGGTGGTCTTTACCCAACATCAGGAT